>JAFSWW010000062.1 GCA_017444345.1 Synergistaceae bacterium
CGCGACACTGGCAGTGTCGAGGTGGGGAGTTCGAGTCTCCCATGCTCCACATAGGAGACTGCGGTTCTTAACGTAAAATTTTGTGCCGCGTTCATATAGCAAATATATTTTATTAATGCTAATATTACGTAAATCCATAAAAATTTTATATATTTTCAGGAGGGCGTTAACGAATGGCAATAAGTCTATACAAGGGTCAAAAAGTTGACTTAACAAAGGGGAATCCGGGACTCTCCCGCTTGCTTGTCGGACTCGGCTGGGACACTAATAAATATAAAGGCGGGGCAGATTTTGATCTTGACGCGGCGGCATTTCTGCTCGGTTCGGACGGTAAAGTTACGAATGATATGGATTTCGTGTTCTATAATAATTTAAAGCACTATTCAGGAGCTGTGACTCATACGGGCGACAATTTAACAGGAGAAGGAGAAGGCGACGACGAAGTTATAAAAGTTGACCTCTCAAGAGTCCCCCCTATTATCAGCAAGATTACTTTTACAGTTACTATTCACGAGGCAGAACAGAGAAGACAGAATTTCGGCCAAGTTTCTAATGCTTATATTCACATTTTAGACGAGGCAAATAATAAAGAGTTAATACGCTATGATTTAGGAGAAGATTTCTCGGTTGAGACTGCTGTTGTTGTCGGTGAGATTTTCAGGAGCGGCTCAGACTGGAAATTTAACGCAATAGGTTCAGGCTATAAAGGCGGCTTGCGTGCTTTGTGCTTAGATTTCGGAGTAAACGTCTAAATGGATATACAAAGGGGATTCAGGGATAAGCTCGAAAAATATTTAAATCCTGCTAATATTTTTGATGTAGATATGAGCATATCGGGCGGCTCTGTCTATGATTTTTCCTGCTTCGGTGTTGACTCAAATAATAAGCTTTCTGATGATAGATACATGATATTCTATAATCAAAAGAGTTCGCCGAACAACGAGATAAAATATTCGTCTTACAATAACGGCGCAAAATTCAGCGTAAATCTTTCAAATCTGCCTGAGTCAATAAATAAACTTGTTTTCACGGCAAATATAGACGGCACCGGCACAATGAACGAAATAAAATCACACTCATTAATTATTAATTACCGCAATGAGCCCGTATTAATATGACTCTCACCGGCCAAGACTTTAATAATGAGCGCGCAATAATATCAATAGAAATTTACAGGAAAGACGGCTGGAGAATTGCAGCAATTGCTAACGGTTTTAACGGCGGATTAGGCGATTTATTAAAATTTTACGGCGGTCAAGAGATAAAATCAGAAAGTAAAGCACCTGAAGCACCCCGCAAACCCGTAGAACTCCGCAAAGGCCAGAAAGTAAATCTTGAGAAGAAAACTCCCGTACTGGGCGAAATCTCCATAAATCTTAACTGGCATCAAGGCACAAAATCGGGCGGCTTGTTTTCCATGTTTTCGTCAAAGTCTGAAGCTATAGATTTAGATTTAGGCTGCTTATTTGAGCTTAAAAACGGTCTAAAAGGTTCAGTTCAGGCACTGGGAGAAACTTTTGGAAGTCTTGATAATGTCCCGTATATTGCACTTGACGGCGATGACAGAACAGGAGCAAGCGAGGGCGGGGAGACTCTGAGAATCAACGGCGCAAAAATTTCACAGATAAAAAGAGTCTTGATTTACACGTTCATTTATGAAGGTATTGCTAACTGGCGCGAGGCTGATGGAGTAGTTACTGTTAAATGTCCCGGCAGTAATGATATTATCGTAAGAATGGACGAATATGACACCCGTAAAGGAATGTGCGCTATTGCAATGCTCGAAAACGTAAATAATGAAACTTTCAGCGTTGAAAAGCTCGTTAAATTCTTTGACGGCCACGTAGACATGGATAATAATTATAAGTGGGGACTCAGATGGGTTCACGGTACTAAATAAAATAATTTAATGAACACAAACGAAATTAATCAGCAAACTCTACAAGAAAAATTTGACGCTGATAAATCAAATGAATTTAATTTGTCACCCGGCGAATATCAGGGAGCTTTGAAAATTTCCCGGCCTTGTGTAATAAACGGTAACGGATCGACTCTATGGGCAAAACTCGGACCCGTCATATTAGTTAAATCGCCCGGAGTCGTTATAAAAAATTTACGCGTGGAAATCACAGAAGATGCCTCAACCCCTGAAGAGAAGACAGCAATAAAAACTATTTCGCCGGATACTAAATTAATTAATATAGAAGTCTCAGGAGATATTAAAGGCTTCCCGAACGAGCCTGACGCTTGGAATTTGCCGAGAATTATAAAATTAGGCAGTTTTGCAGCAGACAAAGCTAATTCTATAGCAGTAAATATTAACGCAGCTTCTGACTGTGAAATCGTGAATAACATCAAAGATACAAAAATTTTGCCGGAAAAACTCGCAAAAGGCAGCAATAAATTAATTATAAATATTTCAGCACTTAAAGATAACACGATTTTATACGGAAATATTTTCATTAAGACTCTAGTAACACGCAGAATTTATATCACCGGCCGATCTGTAAAGGGAGCTAAAGAATTTCATGACACGCCGGCACCTCCTGCTCCGCCTGCAAAAATTTCACCTGCATTTGAACTCGCAAAACGCGGTCAGAGATTTTCACTTGACTCGATTAAAGACGGCATAATAACAATAGAATTTACTCAAGACTCAATCAAGAAAGATTTTGACCTTGATGCATATATTTTCATGCTCAGATCAGATAATAAAGTGAGATCCGACGATGATTTAATTTTCTGGGGGAGTCAAGTTCAGAATCAAGCAATAAAGCTCGATAAGACAAAAATATTTATATCGCCCTCAAAAGTTGATCCTGAAATTGAAAAAATTTCCGTATGTTTCTCGATCTACGGCGATAACCCCGCGCAAAATTTTTCACTCTCAATCAATCCCGCAGTGAATATTTACGCGAATAATAAAAATTTTTGCAGGTTTGAATTTGACTCGCTCAATATCGAGAAATCTATAATTGCACTTGAGCTTTACAGGTATAATGGCAGCTGGAAAATTAATTTTGTCGGTGCAGGCTGGAAAAATGGATTAAAGCAGCTTTGTGAAAATTTCGGGCTGGAAGTCATGAATAATTAAAGAATTTATATTTTATATATTATATTTATGTATTGTATTATTATGAAAGGAGATTAATTTTTTATCATGTCAGACTATGTAAGAAGATTACCAGTTTATTTATTGCTTGATTGTTCGGGCTCTATGCTCGGCGCACCCATTGAGGCAGTAAAACAGGGAATCAAGACGCTTTTATCAGAACTCAAAGGAGACCCTCAAGCACTTGAGACGGCTTATTTATCAGTCATAACGTTTGAAAGCACAGCACAGCAAGTAGTACCATTGACGGAATTAATGCAATTTCAGGAGCCTAATTTGAACGCGGGCGGAATGACTGCACTTGGGGGAGCACTAAATGTATTAATGGACTGCATAAAAAACGAAGTCCGCAAATCTACAGAGAATCAAAAAGGGGACTGGCGGCCTATGGTCTTTATTATGACTGACGGCTATCCAACTGATGATAACGAATTAAACGCGGCGATATCAAAGCTTAAATCAATGAAGACTGCAAATATAATAGCTTGTTTATGCGGCGATGATGCTACACCCGATTTTTTACGGAAAATTACAGAGTGCGTCGTATGGATGAATCAAATTACTCCCGGAGCAATGGCGGCATTCTTTAAATGGGTATCAAGTTCTATCAAGATGACTTCTAGCAGCTTGAGCGCAAAACCGGGCGAAAATATACAGCTGCCTCCTCCTCCCAGCGGCTTTACGATTGTCCCATAAAAAAATAAAATTATGCCGGATTTAGTTAAAAATTTATATTTGGACTCAAAGCCTAAACAAGAGCCGGAAATAATTAAAAAAGTTTTTATCGCTATTGATAAGCCCGCAGAATCTCCCGCACCTGCTCCAAGCGCGAGTCCTGTTTTAGTTATTCCTGCTCCTAAGCCGTCAAGTGATAAAGAGAATCAAAGAATAATAAATCCTGTACTGCCAGCTCCTAAGCCTCTAAAAGATAAAGAAGTTACGGATAAGACAGCTTTATTATGGAAATATAACCCAGTCCCGGAGAATGAGCCGGAAGCTACTAAAGATTTTGTCTGCTGTACTCAAAAATTTTTAAACGGTGAATTCATTGCAGCAAGAGTCCGGGGCAAAAAGCATAAACATAACGGCACTAACTGTGATGACTGGTTCGAAATAGGCAGTGCGGGACAAATAGTTTTTGCTGCTGTATCAGACGGGGCAGGCTCTAAGAGATTATCAAGAATAGGCGCAAAATATTCGTGTCAATCAGCTGTCTATAACATGAGACAAGAATTTAATAAATTGCATCTTAGCGCAAATCCGCCGTTATTAGACTCGTCATCGCCTGACTTCTCGGAACTCGCAAAAAATGAATACGGAAAATTTATTGATATAGTAAAAAACTCTGTGAAAGCTGCGAATCAATCCGTAAAATTTCACGCTCAATCATGCGCGGCTGATCCTGATTACTGCGATTTGCTTGGCCGTGAACCTGAGCTAAAAGATTTCTCGGCTACTTTGCTTGTTGCTGCATTTATTCCATTAGGTGATGACGGTGCTGATAAACTTGTCATAACTTGTCAAATAGGCGACGGAATGATGGCACTTCTCAAGACTTCCGGCGAATATGATAAATCACTGCGCTTAATGGGAGATCCCGACACCGGCGAATTTTCCGGAGAAACAGATTTCTTGACTTCATTGACTGATGACATGTTAGACCGTAAAACAAAAATTGCTTTTTCCGACGCTGATTTATTTTTCATGATGTCCGACGGAGTTGCAGATGACTACTTCCCGAATAATCCTGAGATAATAAGGCTGTATTATGATTTGATTCTTAACAGCGTTCTCGACGGCGTGAAAATTACTGAGATGCCTTTAACTGCCGATGAAATCAATATAGCGAGAAAATTATTATATGAGCCGAATTTGACGGATTCTGATTCACAAAAATTAAACGCGCTGAGAAGTGATTACGAGAAAAAGCACCGCCCTGAAAAAATGTTGAAGAGCCTAGCAATATCATATCCTGCATTAACAGCAAATAATCAGAATCAAAGCGTGAAAATCCCTATTCAATATACAAATCGAATTTGTGAAGGTCTAAGCGCAATGCAAAAACGCAAAGTAACTATTAAAGATTTATGGAGCGTCAAAGATAGAGAGATTTTATCCCGAATCAGAAATAACCCGGATCCGAATTTAACGGAAAAAGAAAAAATTTTAGCATTATGGCTCGATAATTACACCGTGAGAAGTTCTGCCGATGATAGGACGCTCGTAATAATTAAATTTTCCAACGGAGAAATTAAATCATGAGCACTAATATAGCCGAAGCAATTTTATCAGACGGCACTAAATTGCCATATGTCGTAAACGATGACCCACCTAGAGGCGGAATGAAATATACTTATTTTGCTCCTGATAAATCATACGTCGTGCAATTCTTTAATAATCCCGCGGAAATAGCAAAGACTAATATCAAGAGCAGACTCGAGGCAATTATAGGCAAATATAACCCGACCCGTGCAGCTCAAGACGGGGGCGCGCAAGGAAATACACAACAAACAGCTAAATATTTTGCGAGTAAATTCTGCTGGCCGACTGCTATAATAAAATCGCCTGAATTCGGTATAGTATGCCCGACTTATCCCGGAAATTTTTTCTTTAGTGATACTTCTTCAGCCAAATTACCGCTAAATGGCCGGGACAAGAAAAGCAACTGGTTTACTTCTAAGAATCGCAAATATTTAAATCCGTCTGAGCTGGGCGATTTTCGATCAATGCTGCAAATAGCTATAATTCTTGCCCGTTCTATAAGACGTATGCATCAAGCCGGATTATCGCATTCTGATTTATCATGCAATAATGTATTAATAGATCCACGCTCAGGAACTTGCATAATAATTGATATAGACTCGCTTGTTGTGCCGGGGTTATTTCCGCCTGAAGTAGCAGGGACTCCGAAATATATAGCTCCTGAAGTACTTGAGACGACTTCACTGTCATTTAATGATAAAGCGAAAAAATTGCCGTGTGCTTATACAGATCTGCACGCTATGGCCGTATTAATTTATGAATATTTCTTTATGCGTCACCCATTGAGCGGCCCTAAAGTGTTTTCTAAGGCAAGTGCTGAAGAAGATGATTTCTTAGGTTTTGGCTCAAAGGCTTTATTTATCGAGAATCCTCATGATACTTCTAACCGGCCTAAAGATTTAAAGCTTACTATTAAAGATTTCGGCCCAAGTCTCGAAAAATTATTTTTGCGGGCATTTGTTGACGGTTTGCACAATCCTAACGCGCGGCCGGCTGCTATGGAATGGGAGAAGGCTTTGACTCAAGCGTGGGACTTATTACAGCCGTGTACAAATCCTAAATGCAGTGCTAAATGGTTTATTCTGCATGATCCGTGTAAACCTGTTTGTCCGTTCTGCGGTCATAAAGTCAATAATCATGATTTTATACGTCTTCAGCTTAAAAGCAACTTACGCGGAAATTCTGCACAGTGGCGGCCTGCTCAAGAAATTAACGTTTATGACGGTCTGCCTTTATTTGAGTGGCACATATTCCCGAATATTTACCCCGACGAGAAAGCAAACCGCGATTTAATGGCATATGTCCGCAAAGTAAATAATCAATGGCTGCTCATAAATCACAGTGTACAAGGTATGAAATCCCCCGGAGGCAATCTAGTACCTTCGGGGCAAGCGATTTTATTGAATAATGGAGCCGTTTTCCTTGCGTCTGATTCTCATAGGGGCGGCTATCTCGTTGAAGTCAAATCTTGAAATCATAAAGTGTCCAGCAAACTTGCTATAATTTCTGCTGCCTCTCCCCTCGTTATGCCGGTGAAATTCTGAATATTGATTTTACGGCCGGCGAGGGCGTTTATTTTCTCGGCAATTTTCGCGAACTCTTCAGCACTGATTATATCTTCAGCTCCGAAAATATTTATATCTTTAGGCTGCATTAAGTCATAAAGGCTCACTATTTGAATATTAGCAAATCTTTTATCATTTTCCGGAACGTCTGAATAATTACAGAGTGATAATTTTACGCCTGATTTCAATAATTCGCGCTGTACTTGTATAGCTTTTACTTCACGGGGCTGAATTTTTTGACTCACTGCGAGTGCTGCGAGGACTCCGGCGGCCTGTCCTGTCATCATTGTTATAGGCTGAACTCTTAACGCTCCTGATACGAGTCTTGACATTGATAAATTTTTTTCTGCTGCGATTAGTCCGTCAACTTTAGCGGGAATTAATATACTTAATGGGATCTGGAAATTTCCGACCGGTTTATGACTCGTTATAAATTCGCGCTTCTCGTCTAAATCCATATCTGAATCAGAGTCGGCCAAGTGCAGATCTAAATCATATCGCCCGATTGCTATAGCGTCATTAAATTCATTATTGCCGTTGTCGCCGTGATAACTCAAAGAGTTTCGATATAATTCTTCAGATGTAAGAGTATGAACACCTATAATGCGCCGTGATTCTCGAACATATGGGACGGGGGGTAAATGCCGGGCTATTTCCTGCCATTCTAAGGGCAAATCTTTAGCACATTCTGGGAGCTCGTTATATTCGTTGTCATCGACTGACCAGTTTTCGCCGAGTTCATTCTGAATATAATATATAAAA
The DNA here is from genome assembly GCA_017444345.1 of Synergistaceae bacterium. NCBI lineage: Bacteria > Thermotogati > Synergistota > Synergistia > Synergistales > Synergistaceae > Synergistaceae bacterium. Next base: position 7,702 of record JAFSWW010000062.1, read on the forward strand.
TGTAGAGTCTTTATTAATGCGTCGCGTTCGACTCGTTTTCTCAAATTCAAGTCCGTTAAATATTCGACTGGGAGTCCGTATTGTCCGCGCCATTTATATTGTCCGGGGTAATCATTAGCCCAGTTCACGCAAGTTTTTGTAATGAGTTCCGGCTGTTCTGCGTCATAATTTCCGGGCAAAAATGAGTCCGGGAGTCCTCTATATGCATTATGAGTTATGAAATTTACAGGCGGTTTAACTGGGTAGACTCCTTCAAAGCCTGCTGCATCCTTAGAAACATAATTCTCATAGTTCCATTTTGCTGAATCATAACCGGGCAAAGGATTCAAAGGCTTTAAATTTGCGGGGATTCCTCCGGGATATTTGCGGATTATTGCCGTCCACGTTATATCTTGAATCATTGCGGGGCCTGCTCTGAATTCTGCGCCGGACATTGCTAGAACATCGCCGTATTCGCTAGCGTCAATTAAAATTTTGCATGATATATTTTTCCTGCCTTCAGGTGTCTGAATAATTACGCCTCTTACGCATAAAGTCTCGTTCAAATTTTCGCCCGATATAGATATAATTTTTTCTGTCAATACGCCTATAATCTGCGATTTATAAATTATATCGGGTTCGTCTTCTCCGCCGGCCATGAGTGATAAAATTTTCATTGCAACATGAGGCTCAATAGCTTTATTGCTTTTCTCCCAGTAACATGTCCCGATTGATTTGCCCCGGCTTGTGTAATATTCTTCAGCCCGCGTGATAAATTCTGCATATAAGCCGCTTGCTTGGCCGCTTAGATCGTCCATAGTAGAGACTCCGGCCGCAGTCATTTGTCCGCCTAATAAATTAGTAGGTTCGACAATTAAGACACTTGCTCCCATTTTTGAAGCCTGAATACCTGCACAAATTCCGCCCGTTCCTGCTCCTGCGATTATAATATCGTAGTCATCACGCAAATTATCAGCTAAAACGGGACTCGCTGCCAACGCACTAATAAATAAAGCAAGTAAAAATTTTCGCATAATCTACACCCTTTCTGTTACAATTTTGAAGCCTTCACGTGTGAGTCTTTCTTTGATTGCGTTAATCTGTTCGTTATTCAAAGTCTCAAGTGCCAATTTAAGAAAACAGCTAGTTATTGCCATGTTAGTATCTCCGTGATCATAATAGACTGATACGACATTTGCGCCGCACTCGGCAATAATTCTTGATACGTCCTGCAACTGCCCTGGCTTGTCGATTAATTGAATGGTGAGATTTATATTTCGTCCTGTCATCATCATGCCGCGCGTTATGACTCGCGATAAAATATTTACGTCAATATTTCCGCCCGATATTACACAGACAGTTTTCTTGCCTTCAACGGGTAATTTATGGAACATTTCAGCAGCTACACTGACAGCCCCGGCACCTTCTGCGATTAATTTCTGCTTCTCGATTAATTCAAGAATGGCCGCCGCGATTTCGTCTTCTGATACGCAGACAATATCATCTACATAATTCGAGATTATATTAAAAGTGTTTTCGCCGGGACTCTTTACTGCTATACCGTCGGCAAATGTAGATACACTTTCTAGTATTTCGCGGTTATGTGCCCTGAATGAATTATACATACTGGGTGCGCCTGCTGCCTGGACTCCATAAATTTTTACATCAGTTTTGAGTGATTTAATAGCAAACGCCACGCCTGAAATCAGCCCGCCGCCTCCTATGGGAACTATTACGGCCCCAACGTCTTCTAACTGGTCAAGAATTTCAAGCCCTATAGTTGCCTGACCTGCTATAACAAAATCGTCGTCATATGGGTGTATGAAAGTCGCTCCGGTCTCGTTTACAAGCTGGACGGCCCTGTCGTGTGCATCGTCGTAAGTGCCTTTAACGAGTTCTACATTTGCACCGAGTTTCTTTGTGCTGTCTACTTTCATGACTGGCGCGCTGTCCGGCATACAAATTGTTGAAGTTATACCTTTGCGGGCTGCTGACATTGCCACTCCCTGAGCGTGATTCCCTGCTGAACATGCAACTATTCCGCGTGATTTCTCCTCGTCCGATAATTGAGAGATTTTATAATACGCGCCTCGTAACTTGAAGCTCCCAGTTACCTGCAAATTTTCAGTCTTGAGATAAAGATTTTCGCTGATTTTGGGAGCTGCTATTAAATCCGTCTTTCTTGCGCATTCACGTAATATATAAGCCGCGTGATAAACTTTATCGAGTGTTAGCAAAATTTATTCCTTCTTTATTATTAATATTGCCTAATTATAAAGTAAATTTGCTTTGAATGAATAAAATTTTTTGAGTTCGTGATAAGAATTAAGAAATAAAGAAATCCCCCCCGCAGCCTGAATCACTACGAGGGGATAATATTTTATTAATAATTAATATGCTGACTGTACAAATTTAAGCACTGCCTTGTCCTTGCCTGCTTGAATCGTGATATATCCTGTTCTTGTTTTGCCCGTATTATTCGGCGTTACTGTGTAGTAAAAATCTACTCCCGCAACTTGGCCGCCTGAAGTTGATTCAAGTTCTATCCAGTTTACATCAGCTTTTGCCGTCCAGTTCTCATCAGTGTATAGTTTCGTCGAGTATAATTTGCCTTCTTTGCCGCCATCGGTTGAATTATCAGTAAGTGCGATTCTCGGAGGTCTGGGAAGAGTTATATTTACAAAGTTGCCCGAATGAGTTACTGCGCACCAATATTTAGGATAACCTAATATCCAGCTGTCATGACACCATGCGAAACCTTCATACCAAAGAGCGCGCCCCTTAATCATGAAATTTCGAGATGTTGAAGCCCAAATTGACTCAGTCCTCAAAGTTACAGAAGATTTTGCAGCCGTTGAAATTATCCATCCGCCGTCAGCAAACCCCGGATAATCAACATCTAGCAGCCATCTAGCAAGCCAGCTGCCGTTCGGCTTGGGTATTACTTCATAGTCTTGTCCCTGCCATGTCGTTGCGCTTGTATGACTCACTGATGCAGAAAATGAACTAGTTGCATCCGCAGCAAGTGCATTATTTTGTGTTCCGCCTTTGAACGATACCCCGCCGGTGAGACTCCAGCCCTTAGTGTCAGTATAGCTCTTATTTTTATTTACTGTCTGATCAGGCATATAATATACATGATCCCCGAATTTATAAACACGTTCAATGCTGGTAAATAGTCCGCTCGTTGCTCCGAGAATCACAGCGTAATTATAAGCTCCTGACCCGGGGATTTCTTTGCGAGTATATGTACCTTCATCTGCTGCTATAACGAGGCTTTGAGGCTGGGTATTAGCTCGGCTCATTATCAAGAAATAATCACAGTGATTCTTGAATGAGTGAAAACTTATCGCCCTATATTGTGAAAAAGTATTCCGGCTTATCTTGAACCCGCTCCAATATTTATTGAGTAATCTCTCATTATCAAAGTCGCATTTATCAGCAAAAACCTTAAAATTATTATTATTCTTGCCGAACTTGTTATAATAATCAGCAAATGACCATGAAACATTATCGGCCTTAGTAGTAGTTAATCCTGTTACAAGTTTTTGAATGTCTTCTGTAGTGTTCGCAGCAGTCTTTAATTTTGCCGTCAAAGTTCTCATATCATCGGCCGCGCTTTGAATTTCAGAGTCTAAACTATTCGCCCATATAAATAAATTTTCTACTCTTGAAATATGTAAATCGGCCTCTATTTCTTCAGGAGTCAACGGTGTAATATTGTCGGAGTCGTCCCCTGTGTGATCTCCGCTGATAGATATATCATTGCTGTAAATGTCAGGAGATTTTATTAATAAGTCGTCGCTTAATTCTTGAAAGTCTAGCATTTCACCGTAATTTGTATCACTGTCATCTACATATACAAAAGTGTGAGGCATTCCATCGGGTAAATATCTTAATGCTGCGGCTATAATCTCAAAATGAGGGTCTTTAGCGTCAACTACCGGCTCTGATAAGCAGTTATTATGATATTCGCTCAAAAGTGTTTCTATAGCGTCAATGTCTGCTGAGTCGGGATAAACAGCTGCGAGAATTACCCCGTTTTTATGGGCATTGATGAGACTTTCATAAAATAATCCGCTGTTCTCTTCGGGAATATTTTTATCGGCATCACTGAAGAAAATCATATCTCTTGAAGTTAGTGACTCAATTACAGAAATTGCGCCTTCTATGTCTGCCAAGTCAAGTTTTTCTGTAATTTTGCCGGTTAAATATGGAGTCAAGTCGCTATTAATTAAGCGTGAGTCCGTCAAACTTCCTGCGATAACATAACGGGGACTTGATGGAGTCGGGGTGTCAGGTTCATACGGGACGAAATTATTGCTGCTTCCTCCACCGCAGCCGGCACTAACAATTACAAATAAAGCAAGTGCAATAATTAATACTCTATAAAAATTTTGCGATTCATGCTGTAAATTACCTCTCTAAATCATGAAAATTTTTAACACGAATTATATAAAACTTGTAGAAATTTTTAAATATTGATTCACACTGATAGAGACAAATATTTTTGCAGGAATTATATATATCATGCCTCACACATTAAGAAACACTCTCAAATTTTTAGACTCTGACTCTATAATAAATAAAATATTTACGCGCAAAAAGCATACACAGAATTTTATCTCACACTGATAGAGGGTAAATATTTTTGCAGGGAATTATATATATCATGCCTTACACATTAAGCACTCTCAAAATTTTAGACTCTGACTCTATAATAAATGCGCAAATTATATAGAAAATTTAAATCATGCCTCACACATTTAGCAAAAATAAAACTAGAGTAAAATATTCACACACGCATAATTATAAATGGGAGGAATCTAATAATTGATCAAAGAATTACGAGATTATCAAGTCCGTGCTATTCGAGAAACTTATAAATGGCTGGCAGCAAATAAAGGCAATCCCTGTGTAGTTGCTCCGACTGGATCGGGGAAGGCTTATATAATCGCAGGTTTCTGTGAAGACATATTAAAGCGCGACCCTAACAGGAAAATTTTAGTGTTATCTCACGTCAAAGAATTACTTGTACAGGACGCAGAAAAAATTACACTCGCTTGGCCTGAAGCACCGGTCGGAATCTACAGCGCAGGACTCGGCAGTAAACAGACAAATATTATTACAGTCGCGGGGATTCAATCAATCTGGAAAAAAGCAAATGAACTCGGACATATCGATATGATAATTGTAGACGAGGCTCATACGATTCAAAACGAGGACTCCGGCATGTATAGGACTCTAATTTCTGACCTCAAAAAAATAAATCCTTCAATGCGTATAATCGGACTCACTGCTACACCGTATAGACTCGGGCAGGGGTTATTAACTGAAGGCGACGAGGCAATTTTTGACGCTTTAATTGAACCTGTTACTATTTCCGAACTCGTGAAGCGGGGATTTCTGGCAAAATTGACTTCAACATTTACGGACCTGCAAATGAACGTAGACGGAGTCAAAAAAGTTCAGGGAGATTTTGAGAAGCGCGAACTTGAGAGTCGAGTCAACAGCGAGAATATTAATTCAAAAGTTGTAGAAGAGACAATCAGGCGTGCGGGAGATCGTACGGCGTGGCTGATTTTCTGCGTAAGTATCTCACATGCCGAGGCAATGCGCGACGAATTTATTTCACACGGAGTCAACGCGGCGGCAATCACTAGCAAGACTTCAAATGAAGAGAGAGCTAAAATTTTTGCTGACTTCAAAGCGGGCAAAATCAAAGCAGTTACAAATGTCGGAGTCGCTACTACAGGATTTGATTATCCTGATATTGACGTTATAGTAATGGCACGGCCGACTCTTTCACCGGGATTATATGCTCAAATGAGCGGGCGGGGCATGAGAGTCAAAAGCAAGGGCCATCATCAAGACTGCATTGTTTTAGATTTCGCGGGTAATATAATACGTCATGGGCCGGTTACGAAAATTATTCCACCTCGCAGAATGGTAAACAAAGCAAAAAAATTTACAAGTGAGAATATAGGCGAACTCTTTAAAATCTGCCCGAAATGTCATAAAGCAGCGTTAAAACGAGCACGGGAATGTCCGCACTGTAAATATCAATTTAAGGAATTGAGCGAGCTTAACACGACCGAAAATATTATGGAGATTGACGAGTCATTTAATGACGAGAACGAGAGAAAGCCGGCACTTGAAAGAATGAACGTTAAAAGCTGGTACTGGAAAGTTATATACTCGAAAAAAGAAAGTATCCCGATGTTAAGAGTCGATTTTTACAGTCAAGACTTAATGCAGGGGCCGAAACAATTATTTTTGCGTTTAATGCATGATGATGTTCAGAAAAATAAATCATATAGAAATCTCAAGAGTCTTTTACAGGGAGTCAGAGTCCCGCCTTTGGAAGAATTGAACAGTGCCCGGGCTTTGCATTATTTAGCGGACACTATTAACGAACATTATTCGCCGCCTTCTTATATCGAGTATAAACAGGACGGAAAATTTATAATTATTAATAACTGGGGCTGGGAAGATTAATAAAATTTTTGCGCGTGAAAAATTAAATATATAACAAAATTTTTAGCTGTGTGAGTGATTGCTGTTACTTGAAAAATTTAATATTTTTGTAGCTGTAAATGTAGCTGTAAAAGTGTTATATTTTCTCGTAAAAATTTGTGCATAAAATAAATTAGGAGTAATATAATTTGCTGTTTTTTTTGCGTTACGTGATATTATTTTAGCATTATTTATTTTATCAGGAGGGTTAGGAAAGTTGAATCTGCAAACCGATAAAGTGAAAGTCTCAAATACAGGCGAGGGCGTGCAGGAAGTATTAAAGCTCGCAGAAAATTTCGCAGTAACAATCGGTCTTAACAGCAAAAATTCTCTTAGGCTGCGTTTACTGACAGAAGAAGCAATCAGCATGTTAAAATCAGTAACAAAAGATTTTCAGGCCGATTTATGGTTTGAGCAGGACAATAACACTTGCAAATTATATCTTGAGGGCAAATCTTCAAATATGGACTACGGACAGCGCAAAAATATTCTCGAACTCTCAAGCACAGGCCAAAATACTGAAAGACTCGGCATAATGGACAAAGTAAGAGAAATCTTTGAGGCCGGAATGTACGGACTTGAAGAAAGTTTTAAGCTCCAAAACGAGTCAGGAGCAGGAAATTTCAATTACGGCGCACTGGGAATGTTAGACGCGGGAATGTCTGAAGCTGTTTATGCGTGGTCAATGCAGAAATATAAGGACGAAATCAACGCAGCCCGCGAAAAAAATCAGGATTCACAAACTGATGAGGCAGCCGACGAGCTTGAGAAATCAATTATTGCGAATTTGGCCGATGATGTTCAAGTCGGAATCACCCGCGATAGTGTAAAATTAGTTATCACTAAAAAATTTTAGTATGTATTTATTCAGGAGGTAAAATTTATCATGTTAATCAACAAAGAAGCAAAGGGCGACGAACTTATAATCGCAATCGACGGAAGACTCGACACAACAACAGCACCCCAGCTCGAGGCAGAAATTAATTCAGGTCTTGAAGGAGTTAAAACGCTCACAATGGACATGTCAAAACTTGTTTATATTTCTTCAGCGGGACTCAGAGTCTTACTCAAGGCACAAAAAATTATGAACAAGCAAGGCAAAATGACAGTAATTAACGTTAATCAGGAAATTAAAGAAATTTTCGAAGTAACAGGCTTTGATGAGTTACTCACTATTGAATAATAAATAAATGAAGCGCAGAAACACGACTCTTGACATAGCGCGGGGTCTGGGAATAATCATCGTCTGCATTTATCATATTGTATACAGGCCTGAAAAGGGTTTAGCTGACATGTTAATACTCTGCGGGATCTGGTTTATATTGCCGTTTTTCTTTGTCATATCAGGATATTTATACAAGCCTCATAGATATTCAATAAGTGATTATATAATTCACAGGGGTAAATCTTTATTAATTCCGACTCTGAAATATACGATAACATTATTGCTTTTATGGGGGCTTTACTGCGTAATAATTCACGGAGAAACTCTCAAAGAATGGGCGCGCGATATAGTATTAACTTATTTGAGGCCGGAATTCTACAGATTATTAATTTCTCCGGATGTCAACACCGACGGCCTTATATATGACATGATTTCTACAGTATGGTTTATGTGGACGATGATATTTTCTGCGCCTTTATTTTATGGATTTGTAGAATTCACGAACAAGAGAGCCGCAAATTTATTTATTGTCTGTGCAGTGTTAATAATTATCAGCACTCTTTTACACCCATATAGAGCAAAATTTTCATGGAGTCTGACTCTTGTTCCCGTTTATGCTGCAATTTCTTTGTGCGGTTCATTTATGAAGACTCATGATTTAGTGAGTAAATTTTTTGCTGGTAATTATAAATATATTCTTGCAGTAATCGCGGCAGTTATTCACGTGAAAATATTTTACAAGTTCGCTAGTTTCTGGGTATTCTCGAACGAAATCGGGAATTCAGCAGCCGGAAATTTTGCAGTGTTAATATTTTTCCTGCAGACATTTATCGGCGGTTATGCTTATATAGTGCTGTGTGAATTAATAAATAAACTCGGCTTTCTTGAAAAAATTTTAGCTTTTATCGGGCAAAACTCGTTAATGTTCATGTTCACACATAGAATTTTCTCGACAATTTTCGCTGACATAATCGGAGCACCCATAAAAAGCTGGGAATTCTGGTACGTGCCATTCACAGCTGAAGCATTTATAAAGAGTCTCGGCGGCTTTATTTTCGCAATGATAATGTGTTCGATTTTAGCTTTTATCAGCAATAAAAGGAGTGCGGCCAAGTTATAGAATTATGAAATTGAGATTTAGACGTAATATAGCAGTAGAAATTATTGCAGGTGTCGTGATAGTTCTTGCTGCATTGACTCTAATAATAAGCATAATCGGCTATTATGAATTTACCGGTGCAATACAGGATCAATACGCTGACAGTGCATATAATACGGCTCGGACTGCGCGGGCTATGTTGAGTCTTGCATTTGTCAAGAGCAGCAATTACACCGGGACAGAGTGGCAGCGTCAATATAACCGCGTAAAACTCGAATGGAACAGGCTGGCAGTGACTCAAGACGCTACATATATATATTTATTCAAGGCTTCAGGCGATCAATATCAAGACGTAACTTTTTTAGTGAACGTTGCCAACCCTAAATTTACGAAATTAGGCGCGTATTCTCCCGGACATTCTTTTACTCAGACTGACCCCGTATATTTAAATGCATTCAGTGAGATTTACAGGGATAATAATTTAAGATCAGAATTTGCCAGTTACAGGCCCGAAACTGAATATCAATCAGGAAATCATGTTACAGTCTTTGTGCCTATTTACGAGATTCGAGAGGGCAAGGGCAATATTTTAGGAGTTATAGGCGTTGAGAGGCGCATGGAAGATTTAGACTCTGCTCGGTGGTCATATTTATATGGGACTCTCAGGGCTGCGGGGATTTTATTATTATTCGTGTTAATTATTTACGGGCTTTATTTAAATCGCAACTTGTTAGCACCGATTCAAAAAATTGCGAAAGAAGCTACACGATTTGCAAGAAAGAATACTTTACCCGATGAGTCACTAAGCGCGAATATACGCACAAAAAATGAAATAGGCCAGTTAGCACGGACTATTGACTCAATGGAAAGCGATATAATTAATTATGTCGAGAATTTAACGCGTGTAACTCAAGAAAAAGAACAGATAAAAGCCGAGTTAAACGTCGCTACACAGATACAAGCCGACATGCTGCCTAAAGACTTCCCGAACCGCAAAGAATTTGAATTATACGCCGCAATGAAGCCGGCTAAAGAGGTCGGGGGCGATTTCTATGACTTCTTTATGATTGATGATAATCATATTGCCCTAGTCATGGCCGATGTATCAGGGAAGGGAGTCCCTGCTGCTTTGTTTATGGTAATTGCTAAGACTCTAATCAAGAATCGCGCGTTAATGGGCGGGAGTCCTTCTGAAATTTTAGGCGACGTAAATAATCAATTATGCGAGGGCAATGAGGCGGATTTATTTGTAACTGTCTGGCTTGGAATTCTTGAGATCTCAACGGGCAAAATCACAGCGTCAAACGCAGGCCACGAATACCCGGCAGTAAATAACGACAGCGCAAATTATGAACTCGTCAAGACAAAGCAAAGCCCGGCACTTGCCACTATGGAAGGAATTAAATTCAGGCAGTACGAAATTGATTTACACAAGGGCGAGAATCTTTATATTTACACTGATGGAGTAGCAGAGGCCACTAACATAAATGAAGAGTTATTCGGGACTGATAGAATGTTAGAGGCTTTGAATCAGACAAAAAATTTTAATGCAAGCGAGATTTTAACTTATATGAAGAAAACAGTTGACGATTTCACAGGAGAAGCCCCGCAATTTGATGATATAACTATGCTTTGCCTGCGATACTTTGGAGGTGATTAATTTATGAAGGAACTAGAAATAGCAGCCGATATAAATAATCTTGATGAAGTTCTTGCGTTTATAGATGCTGACTTAGAAGAGAATGACTGCCCGCCTAAGACTCAAATGCAGCTCGATGTAGCCATTGAAGAATTATTTGTGAATATAGCTCATTATTCAGGCTCGGAACGCGCAATAATTCAGACCGAGATAAATTCAGAAATTGCCTCTATAACTTTTATAGACAGCGGAGTTTATTATGATCCTCTAGCAAAACCCGATCCCGATGTAACACTCTCAGCAGAAGAACGGCAAATCGGCGGACTTGGTATATATCTCGTCAAAAAAAGCATGGACTCAATGAATTACGAGCGCAGGGACGATAAAAATATTTTGACGATTACTAAGAGGCTTTCATAAATGAGTAATAAATTTAGCATAAAACTTTCAGCAATGGGAGCATTAAAATTTTCACTCAATGGCAGACTTGACTCGAACACTGCGCAGGATTTCCTAAATGCCGTAATATCAAATATCGGCGATAAACAAAATGTCTCGATTATATTAGACTGTAAAGGACTCGTCTATGTTTCAAGCGCGGGGCTGCGTTCAATGCTCAATATCAAGAAAAAAACCGGCTCGCCCGTGATTTTGATAAACGTATTGCCGGAAGTATATAATATTCTCGAAGTAACGGGATTCACTGAAATTCTTGATGTCGCACAAATTAGGGAGGATTCTATATCGTCAGAAATTAAGGAACTTGACAAAATTGACGGTCAATTAATCGGCGAAAACGGCGGAGTCTCAATTTACAGGACAAATTCAGACGAGTTATTGAAATTATATCCTGAAAGCGTGAATCTCAATGATATAGAGAACGAGCTAAATTATACGAAAATTGCATTTCTAAGCGGAGTCCCGACTCTGATTTCATGTTATGTCGTGAAATTTAATAATAGATACGGGCTTGTTTACGAGATGCCGAACGCTAAGACAGCCGCCTCAATGATAAATTTTCAGCCTATGAATCTAAACACTTATGCGAAAAATATGGGATTCACTCTCAAGCAAATTCACTCGTGCGATATTCAAGAGGGTATTTTGCCGAAGACAAGCGATTTATATTTGGATTATCTCAAGCGGGTAAGTGCTTATTATAAACCTGATGAGATCTCAAAACTTGCTGAAATAATACGCGCCATTCCTGAAAAGAAATCTTTTATTTATGGGAATTATCACGCCGGGAATGTCTTTATTCAGAATGACGAGATAATATTATTAAACATGTCGGGCGTAAGTGTCGGCAACCCTTTATATGACCTCGCAAAAAGTTATATGATTAATGTTCTCGAGTCAGAAATTTTTGCGAAAACTTTAATGGGATTTGATGTTAATCGAGCCAGTATATTTTCACATGTCATGTTATGCGCTTATTTCGGTTCGGTAAATATCACGGAGCAGGAAAGAGTCATAAAAATGGGTGCTTCTCTGTGTTCGGCATTATTACCGGGAATGGGCAAATTTTCACCTGAACAAATAGCGAATTTTACAGCAAAGGCACGGGCAAATATTTTCACAAATTTTGATGAGTATATCAAGATTTTATCTAGCATAAATTTTTAAGGAGGCTTTATATTTTTATCATGAAAAAATTTTTATGTGCATTATTAATATTATTATTAGTCAGCTCAACAAGTTTTGCGGCGGCCAAGAAACAAGGCAGGCACGATCAGAAATCCGTAAATGCAGGCGTATTAACTTATTTAGGCACGACCGAGTCAGAATTTCAGGAGAGTCTTGACGATTTGCGAAAAGCTGTAGCCCCGTTGATTCCCACTGATGAAGAAAAAGGAGAATGGGCAAGTTATGACCGTTTAGAAGGCTTTCTTGCTGATTTGGTGAAGACTCGCAGGGTTATCAAATTTTTTGACTCGTTAATGTCTATGGAGATGGCTTTACGTGCTCACAAGATTGACGAGCTTGCACTGCCTGAAGTTGTAGGATTATATCTCGTGCAAAATAATGACAAGTACGATATTTTATTCTCGCTTAACATGATGCCGTCAACTATTTCATTTGGATTCAAGAATGGAAATACTAAGCTGCAAAAAGAATTTAACTCGGCAATTTCAGCAATGAAGAAGGACGGGACATTAGCAAAACTTGAGAGTCAATATATTACAGACTTGGCCGGAAGTGAACCTAAAGCCGTAAAATTTCAGGAGTTCAAAGGCGCACAAACAATAAAAGTTGCTGTTACCGGAGATTTACCCCCTATAGATTTTATTGCGGCAAATGGGACTCCGACGGGATATAACACTGCGATTTTAAGCGAAATAGGAAAGCGGCTCAAGAAAAATATTAGACTCATTAGCATAGATGCAGGCGGGAGATCTGCGGCTTTAGCTTCAGAACGTGCTGATGTCGTTTTCTGGTATAGAAACACTGAAGGCTTGAATACTAATAAAGTTAAAGGCTTGCAGGGCAAAAATATCAACATGAAAGATTCTATTCAGGGTGTAATATTGTCAGAGCCATATTATACATGGGACACGGATATAATAATCGGAAGAAGAACGCAATAATTATATTTTATTCAGGAGGTATTGAATCATGCGTAAAATTTTGTTAGCTTTATTGCTTGTAATAGTTTTTGCTAGTATGAGTTTCTCAGCTCCGGCAAAAATCGGAATGCTTACACCGGTCGGACTTGACGAGTCAGGCGTTAAAGAATGGACAGAAAAAATTGCGAAACTTGAGGGCAAGACTGAAGAATTCACAAATAATAACGAAATCATATTTTATGAAAATTTAACGTCTATGCTCATGGCTCTTCAGGCGGGACAAATTGACAGAATGGCTTTATCTTCAATGCCGGCACGTTATATCGCAGCCCGTAACGAAAATTTAAATTATATCGATAATCATCACAATGCGATAATAGGCTACTCTTTAGCAGTTCCCGAGTCTAAACGCGCTATGTTAATGGGAATAAATCTCGCAATTTTTGACATGAAAGCAGACGGGACTCTCGCAAAATTAATGCGTAAATATATAGTCGAGCTCGGCAAGAATGACCCAGAACCCGTTATTATGCCTGTTATTCACGGTGAGCAGACTCTGAAAATCGCAGTAACAGGAGATTTGCCCGCGATGGATTGTATATTAGCAGACGGGACTCCAGCAGGATTTAACACGGCTTTTCTCGCTGAATTAAGCAAACGAATCAAGAAAAATTTTGAACTAGTAAGTATCTCTACAGGAGCGCGCGAGACTGCATTATCTTCCGGAAAAGTCGACATGTTATTCTGGACTCGTTCAGTTTATAACGACAAAGGCGAGAGAATGCCCTTCCCTCTTGATAATTTCACAGGTGTAGCAATTTCTGAGCCTTATTTGCTTGATTCACGTGCTGCACTTGAGCTTAAAAAATAGGAGGCCGCTATAATGAATATAAAGAAAAAAATTTTTTGTGCGTTAATTTTGCTTGTGTTAGCTGCTGTGAGTGTAAATGCATTCGAGATAAAATTAATAAAGCTCGGCTTACTGGCAAAAATGAATTCCACCGAGTCAGAATATACTAATACATGGAAAAAAACTTTTGCGCCTCATAATGAAATATTAAAGCTCAACGTCAAATTTTATGATAGTCTAAGTGCTATGCAGCTTGCTTTAACTAAGGGAGAAATCGATCAAATGGTTTTGCCCGAGTCAGTCGCAAATTATTTCTTGAACAGCACTCACAAAGATTTTGAGGCAGTACTCGCCTTGCCTTCACCGGGTAGGGGACTCGCTTTTGGATTTCTTGAATCTAATAAGAAATTACGCGACGAATTTAATCAAGCTCTGCAGATTTTGCGCGATGACTGGACTTTATCATCACTTGAAGGACTCTATATAAGCTCGATAACTAATGAAGATAATCTTGAGCCTATAGAATTCCCGAAATTTGAGAATGCCGAGACTATAAAAGTCGCTGTAACAGGAGATTTGCCGCCTATAGATTTTATTACACCTACGGGAGCTCCGGCTGGGTTTAATACTGCTGTGCTTGCTGAAATCGGGAGATTACTCAAGAAAAATATCGAGTGCGTAAATATTGAAGCAGGCGGAAGAAGTGCGGCTCTCTCATCGGGGCGTGTTGATGTCGTTTTCTGGTATGAGATTGACACAGCCGGCCGGGATAAAGCTGACATTCCCGACGGAGTTATTTTGTCATCGCCCTATTTCACATGGAATAAATTTATTCACATTAAGAAGATGCCCGAAAAAGTTAAGGGCGGAGCAAGTTGGCATTATAAGCGCGATTTCTTGAATCTTTACAGGAGATAATTATTTGTCATGAAAAAGTTTTTTGCGCTGATTATAATATTATTGCTTGCATGTCCGTTATTTGCTGCTGAAGTTCCCGAAGATTTAGAAGTAGGCTTCTTGACTCGGCTTAAGACAAATCCCGATGAGTTTTACAAGATAGTAAAAGAGTCATGGACGACTAAAGGCTGGGCAATTTTAGGCGGTAATCACTCGTTAAGCACGGCGAAATTTTATGATTCACTCTCGGCTATGCAGTTAGCACTAGATCGCAATGATATAGAAGAAATGATTTTGCCCGATTTTGTTGCTGAATATTTAATCAGGACTAATTCAAAATATACTGTGTCATGCATGTCAAGGGCTGAGACTATGAGTCTTTGCTTTGGATTCATGAGAGATAATAAATCTTTACTTGACAAATGGAATTCTGCCCTGCGTTCAATGAAAGCCGACTGGGTATTGATGGCCATAAATCAGAAATATTTAAAGGATTTCGCAGCGAGTAATAATCAATATGATTATATTTACGGTAATAATCCGAGAAAGGAGCGCGAAAAATTTGCGGTAAAACTCGAACACTTCCCCGGAGCTGATACAGTCAGAGTAGCAATTACAGGAGATTTGCCGCCGGTTGATTTCGTGAATGAACAGGGACTCCCGGCAGGTTTTAATGTTGCAGTGCTCGCAGAAATCGGCAGGCGTTTACGAGTCAACATTCAGCCCGTCCAAGTCGAAACAGGTTCAAGGGCAGCGGCTCTTGTGTCAGGTCGTGCGGACGTAGTTTTCTGGTTTGAAGTTGATAGATCAAAAGATGCCCAGTTAGATATACCCGACGGAATAATTTTCTCGGATTCATATTTGGACTGGAACACATTTTTACATGTTAGACTAGATGAGGAGTGATTTATTATGAAAAAATTTTTACTTGCTTTATTATTAATTGCGTTAATTGCGAGTTCGTCATTTGCCGCGAGTCATAGAGTCGGCCTTATTGAAAAAATTAACATAAACGCGTCGGACTTTGCAAAAGTTTATCCTGTAGGTTTTACGCGTGCTAATGAGAGTTTACCGGCTCCGACATTCAAATTTTATGACACTATTAATGCTATGCAGTTAGCTTTAAAGGCCGGAGAAATTGACGAGCTGGCATTTCCTGAAGTCGTAGCAAATTATTTAATGAGTGCTAACCCGAATTATTTAATAAATTGTGTTGTTGTCTTTAAAGATACTCAGCTGGCCTTTGCATTTGGCTTTAAGTCAGATAATGAATCTCTCAGGGACGAATTTAACAAGGCACTTGACGAGATAAAGCGCGACGGGACATTAATAACTCTTCAAGCACAATTTTTAACGCCTAATACGTCAATGATGGGAATTCCCACGCCGATTTATTTCACGAAATTTGACGGAGCTAGAACTATCAAAATCGCTGTAACAGGAGACTTGCCTCCGATTGATTATATTTCGCCAGATGGTAAGCCGGACGGGTTTAATGCTGCTTTACTGTCAGAAATTGCCCGGAGATTAAAATTTAACGTTGAATTCTTAAATATTGACTCACATGCAAGGGCTTCTGTTCTCTCATCAGGGCGGGCGGATTCAGTTTTCTGGTTTGAGATTCAGCGCGGACTAAAGACTCAGTCAGATGTGCCGGAGGGTATAATTTTGTCAGAGCCTTATTATAATTTTGACACGGTTTATCATTTGAAATTAGCTGATTAGCTTAATAGAAGGAGTAAAACATGACTCTCAGCGATATATTATATAAAATTTTGATTCAGGGCGGATCATACTGGACGATTCTTAAGGGCTTAGGCTCGACTGTAGAAATTTCTGTATATTCGCTTTTATTCGGGACAATACTGGGCGCGTTTGTGTGTATGCTCAGAATGTCAAAGATAACAATTTTGAGATTTCTTGCGACGGTTTATATAGTAATTTTGCGCGGGTCTCCTGTGTTAATGCTGTTAATGCTTATGTATTACGGGATTTTTGCGCGGAGTTCACTAGAGGCGAATACTATAGCAATTATCACATTTGCATTGAATGTAGCTGCCCATGTTGCCGAGTTATTAAGAGCGTCAATTAATGCTACTGATTACGGCCAAGTAGAAGCAGCTAGAACACTGGGATTTTCTGCGTTTCAAGCATTCAAGCTCGTTACTTTGCCGCAGATTGTTACAATAGCAAAGCCCGTTTATCAGTCTACAGTTATAAATTTAATTCAATGGACGAGCGTCGTCGGCTATGTGTCGATTACTGATTTAACGCGGGTAATTAATAATATAGCGTCAAGAACTATGCAGCCAATGATTACGATTATAATCGGCATGTTGATTTATTTGGCACTTGCTTATATAGTACACGGATTATTTGCGCTGTCTGATTATATGCAGGCTCGTAAAGAAAGAGAGGCCGCTGTTTATGAGTAAAATTTTTCAGCGTTATATTTCTCAAGTCAGAGTCAGCAGCGTTATTAGTACTCGTATAATATGCGTGTTTGCTGCTCGTTATGTTCATGACAGTAAAAAATTTTTAGAGACTCGCTATAATTCCGGGCATTATAATAATAGTGCTTTATTAAAGGAGGCTGCGTAATGAGCTTAATTCAAGTTAAAAATTTGTGTAAATCATTCGGGAGTCTTAAAGTCTTACAGGGCGTTAATCTCGAAGTTGACGAGGGCGAAAAAATTGCAATAATAGGCGGCTCAGGCTGCGGCAAAAGTGTATTCTTGCGTTCACTGGAATTATTAGAAGTCCCTGACAGCGGACAAATTTTTATAGACGGTGAAGAGATTACAGCGAGAAGTGCAGACGTTAATAGAATCAGGCGCAAAATGGGCATGGTCTATCAGAAATTTTATTTATTCTCGCACATGAATGTATTAGATAATTTGTGCCTTGCTCCCGTTAAACTTTTAGGAATTTCTCGCAAAGAAGCAGAAGAGCAGGCTATGGACTGGCTTGCAAAAGTCGGCTTAACTTCAAAAGCTCATTCAATGCCCGCTAAATTGTCAGGAGGTCAGCAGCAAAGAATCGCAATTTGCCGTTCACTCATGATGAAGCCGAAAGTTTTATTATTTGACGAGCCGACTAGCGCATTAGATCCCACTATGGTCGGGGAAGTTCTCGCTATGATTCGAATGCTCACAAAACATAATATGACTATGTTAATCGTAACTCATGAAATGAATTTTGCGCGTGAAGTTGCTGACAGAGTTTTATTTTTTGCCGACGGGGGGATTTATGAGCAGGGAACGCCGGATAAAATTTTTGACTCGCCTGAACGTGAAAAGACTATAGCATTTATTCGCAAATTAAAATATTTCACGTACGATATTAACTCGCGGCATTTTGACTTGTTAGCACTGCACGGGGGGATTCACAATTTCGCGGAGAAATACGGGATTGACTCAAAACTTTCATACAGGCTGCAATTATGCTGTGAGGAGCTTGTATACGAGATTATTTCAGGCTGCTATGATAATGACTCTCAAGTTGATATTAATATCAGCGTCTCATATTCAGAAGCCGACTCTACGACTTTAATAAATCTCACTGCCAAGAATGCGAAAAAATTCAACCCCTTTGAGATTAACGAGTCAGACGACGAAGAAAATATACATCTGGGAGTCGCCATGTTAAAGCGGATTTCTCAAGATATAAAATATAATTTTGACTCAGGCAGTAATAATATTGAAATTGTCTTAGGTGAAAGGAAGTAAAAATTTTTATGCGCAAGATTTTAGCGTTGATTTTAATATTAGCTGCGTTAAATATTCCTGCTTATGCTGTGAATTTACCCGATAAAGATATATTTATCATTTACACGAACGACGTACACTGCGGAATTGATGATCACATAGGTTATGATGGACTCGCTTATTACGTCAAGCAAATGAAAGAGTCAAATCCATATGTAACACTTGTAGATGCCGGAGACGCTGTGCAGGGTGATACAGTGGGCGCGATCTCTCACGGGCGATATATAATCGAGTTAATGAATTTCTTGAGCTATGATATTGCAGTACCCGGAAATCATGAATTTGATTACGGCTGGGGACAATTTGAGAATTTCGTCAAGAATCTCAAGTGCGGCTATCTTTCTTGTAACTTCAGGGATATAGCGGCGAATAAATTAATTTTGACACCGTATAAAATTTTGAATTACGGAAATGTAAAAGTTGCTTATGTCGGAATCTGCACGCCCGAAACTATGGTAAAATCAACGCCCATGACTTTTATGGACGAACACGGAAAATTTATATATGATTTTGACGGAGAAAGCACGGGTAAAAAGTTATGCGCTTCAGTCCAGAAAGCAGCCGATGACGCACGGGCAGCCGGAGCAGATTTTGTTGTAGCAGTCGGACATTTAGGCGAATATGAAGACATTATGAAAGAATGGAGCTCACCTTTTATAATCGCAAATACCCGCGGAATTGATGTATTAATTGACGGACATTCGCACGAGATAACGCCCTCGCTGAAAATCAAGAATCTTGACGGCCGCGAAATAAATATAACTCAATCGGGTACAAAATTAATGCGTATAGGCCAAGTTGTAATTCATACGGACGGGACTATAACGACGGGCTTAATTGACAAAGTTGACGGCAAAGACTCCGACACAGATAATTTAATTCAAGACATTAGAAAGCGTTATGAAGGCACGTTAAAATCTCATTTAGCTTATACTAGTTTTGATTTACTTGCTTTGAACGATCAAGGCGAGTGGCTTGTAAGGGACGGCGAGACAAATTTATGCAACCTCGCAGCAGACGGGGGACTCTATGCGGCAAAAGAGACGAAAACCGGACACGCTGATATTTCATTAATAAACGCCGGTGCACTCCGCAAAAATATTAAAGCCGGAGAAATTACATATAATGAAGCCTTATCAGTCCAGCCATTTGGCAATACTTTCGGGCTTTATGAGATGTCAGGCCAGACTATTCTTGACGAGTTAGAATTTGGCGCGAGACTCATTCCGAACAGATTCGGCGGTTTCTTGCATGTTGCCGGATTGACTTACACAATTAACGAGAAGATACCGACTCCCGTAAAACTTGACGATCATGGAAAATTTATAGGCATTGAGGGCGAACGCAGAGTCAGTGATGTACTTGTGAACGGCCAGCCTATTGACCCGAATAAAAAATATATAGTATCAGGGACAGATTTTGTCATACGAGGCGGCGGAGACGGGCATGTGTTCAAGGACGCAAAATTAATCGAACGTGATTTTATGGTCGATACTGATGTATTTGCGCATTATATAAAGTCTTTAGGTGTAATTCCTGAACGTTATAGCAAGTCCCAGAATAGAATCAAATTTGTGAAGTAATATATTTTATTCAAGCAAAAAAAAAATTAGAGGCTGATTCACTTATTGCGAGTCGGCCTCTAAATTATAATTATATTTATTTTCTGCGTTTTCTCGGCTTATTAGTTGCGTCCATATGATTTAAGGCTTTCTGTGCAGGCTCATAATTAGGGTTAATGCTTAGTGCTGTCTCGAACCATTGACGGGCTTCGGGACGTTTACCCATTGAGAGAGCTGTATCTCCGGCCTTGTATGCTGCTAAATAATCACTTGGATTCGAGTTTGCGAGTTCAACGTATTTATTATAAGCTCGTGCGCCTTTGAGTTTTCTTGCGTTTATATGAGCGACTCTTAACGTGTTAGCTTGTCCCGATGGGAGGCCGTAACTTGCAATAACTTTTGCGGGATCTGTTGATTTATTCTCGAATCCTCCGGAATTTGCGGGGACTGCTGCCGGTCTTGCTTTTCTGGGTGCCGGTTCGGGTTCGGGCGTGTATTCAGGCTCAGGCGTATAATTTTCTGTTGGAGTCTGTGCACTTCTCAAAGCGTTATCGAGTCCTTCAATATCAGAACCGAGCGAAGATCTTGGCCGTGATTTCGGGAATTCTTTACGTTTTGCTAAGTCTCTTGCTTCACTTGCTGAAATAGGAGCGATTTTATCTCCCCTGCGAATTAATGACACGTCGCCGCCTTCTTTAACGCCTCTTGCCATGCTGAATCCCGTTTGAACGTCCATAATCTGCACTACTGCTATAGTATTCGTCTTGCGCCCTAAAATATTCCCGTCCATGTCGTAGACTGCTTCACCTTCGGAAAAAACGCGGTATAATGCCCCTTTTCTAGCTCCTGAAGTTGCCCCGACACTTAATGTAATATCACGGCCGCCAGCTGATAGAACCTGCATATATTCGTCTGCTACAGTTTCACGGACTCTGACTCCTAATTTCGTTACAGCGTCTTCAACTGCCTTTGCTTCAACGCCGCTGATTGCAGTTCCTTCACTTGATGATATGCCGTAACCTGATACGCTCGTTGATTTGTCGGTCGCTGTGCCTGTCTCTGCCATTGATAAGACTACTTCACCGGTTGTAACGTTTACTATACGCATATCAATTGTAACATTTGCCGTGTAATTTGACTCGCTGAAATCAATCGGCAAAAATCCCGCGAATCCTGTAGATCCGTGCTTTGTCTCAAATTGAGTTACTGACCCGAAAATCATATATTGACAGCCCGCGAGTCTTCCTATTTGGACGGCCATATTTGCGTCAACAAGTCCCGACATTGACAGCCTATGTTCACGCCCTATATCTTCGAGTCTTTCACGTTCGATTACGGCAATTTTTTTAGAGTTCGTTATCATTCGCGTAAAAATATCTGTGATTATTTCTGCTTGGCGGTCATTCATGCCCGGTGCTTTATTGGCGAATCCCATCACGCCGATTCTGTAAACGTCTGCAGCTGATGCCGAACTGATTAACGCAATAACGAGAATAAATGCGATAAAAAATTTTCTCATGATAATAAATGCCTCCCTGCGATATTAAAACATTTGATACATTCCTGCTTCTACTGCTGACATTATAGCCTTATATGCCGCCTCGTCATCAGTATAACCGACTTGTTTGCCCATTGAGGTTTTGCCGCCTAATTTAGTCCCTCGTGAAGTTACTGCCATTATAGCCGCACTTGCCGTCCCTGTGTATAAATTAAATTCATTCAAGACGGGATAACCTGCGCTGACTCTTGCGACAACTGTAGCCGCCGCACTGTAACTCGCATTGAGCCTCATAATAGCGTCTACATTTCCTTCAAGTGCATAACGTGCTGCCTTAGCTCTTGCTGCTGCCTGTCTGATTCGTCTCATTTTTGCCTCGTCGACGACTCTATAGCCGTTACTTCTTAACATTTCGACAATAATAGCCTCGGCTGTCTTGACGTGTTGAGGGTTGTCGCCTGTTACTACGACTGCAATATCTCCTTTTTTCGGCAAAACACTGCGCCCGTTTTCAGTTGAGCCGCCGTTCATATAATCATATCCGGGCGATTCTACATAGTGATCTAGCTTCCCGCCGAGTCCTGCCCCGCTTGCTAGACTTGTGATTAATAATACGAGAATTAACGCAAGAAAAATTTTTCTCATTGATTGAGCCTCCCTTGTATTGAGTCAGTGCTTAAGCCCTCGATTTCAATATTTAATTCCGACAAACGCCCGGCAATTTCTCTAGCAGTCGTTGATTTGCCCTGAATCTTTAGAGTCATAGTCAAGACTTTAGATTTATAGCCCGTCTCAATTTCTCCGAGATCCCTTAATGAGTCCTCAATTTTTGCAGCGTCAGAGAATGAAGGCACGTCAATAATTTCAATCGTGATAAATTTTTCACCTACTTCGGGTTCAGTCTTTGCAGAGCCGGGAAGCTCAAGGGATTTCTTGACTCGTCCGTTAATAGTCTGCTGAGTTAATGACTCAATTTCTACGCCTAAATCAGACAAGAATGATGCAGTTTTCCGGGCTGTATTCTGTGAGACTAAATCAATTTCAAGCAAGTTATCATTATATGAACGCTCAAAGACTTCACCGGATTTTCCGGCCAATTCGCGCAATTTCTCTTCTATGTTCTCGACATCTTTAAATGAAGCGTCAGAAATTTTTATATTAACAGTGATTCCGCCCAGTGAACTCCCTGCAGAGGCCATATTATAAGCGATTTTATACACAATTTGTTCTGCTGCTATAGAAGCTGCCTGCTTGAAACATCTTGCGCCCCCGTCTTCTATAGTTTGAGCCGGTCTCTTGCCCGTTGACGCTGAAACAGTCTTAGAACTCACTTGATAGGCCGTTTGTGTTAAGACAGCTTTTAACTGCACAGTCCCGCTTACTCCGTATAATCTTATGCCGTGAATCTTTTGACTCGCGAAATGTGCCGCCGCTGCACGTCCTACAACTATAATATCAGCCCTGAGAGTCTTTGCTGCTTCTGATAATTTCATAGGGTCGTCAAATGCTTGAGCCGGATTCAAATGTAAAAGTGTTCTAGCTTGATCGGGATCTACAATCAAATATCCCGCGCGTTCAAATATTCGTAATAATTCGCTTTCAGTTGTAGAGATAAAAGGCGCAACACCTTCTACAGTCTCATCGATTAAAATCATGATTCTGGGATGTCCTATCATAGCAATAACTTCAGGGCCGAGAACTCCATCAAGTGCCTTCTCTTCGACTCTGCAGCTTCCTATGATATTTAATACGCCGTCCTTGTCAACTTTTTCGCTCAAAACTTTGAAATCTTTAACGAGTCCGCGAGTTTTCGAGAAAACTTTATCTTGAGTAACCGCGAAATTTTCCATTTCTGTAATGCCTGTAACACAAGCCCCGATTGCCTTCTCAAGTGCGTCGCGATATGCCATTCTCAAGGCCTCATCACGAGCTGCTTTTTTCTGGCCGTTCCTGACAGGTGCGTAACCTTCCGCATCATCAACGATATAATAACCGTTTTGAGTTATAACTCGTGCAAATGCTGGCATGACACAGGCAATTATTACAAGACACGCAAGTAATAACGCAAAAAATTTTTTCATTGTCTCACCTCGATAATCTTAACTGGCCTTTAACGGTGTAAGTATGTCCGTCCCATTCGCCTTGGGATATTTCGACATGATTCATAAAACCGCTGATTGGGCCGCGTTTAACTTTATGATATTTGCGCAGTAAATTTTTTTGCAGGTCAAGAATAGCACCGCGCCGAGCTATTGCCCTAGCTTGTGAGCGATTTACACCCTTTGGAGCAGTGCCGACACCCGACGCAGTGAGAATTATTACAAGCATAAAGAGTGATAATACACGCTTCATGATAAATTACCTGCTCACGATAATAACTTTGCAGTCCTTCCTGAAGTCATAAGAACTGCTGCGGATTTTTGCTGCTGCTGAATTCGATATAAATATATCCACGTTGCTTTTTCCGAGTCTTATTGCTTTAGCGACAATGGGATTATTTGCTACAAAAATTTCACCTTTTGCCGCGTTAATATTCGAGAAATAAGAACATATGCCGGACGATAAGAAGCTCGAACGATTAACAAAATTCATTCCGTAAACAGCACGGCCGCTCGCGTCATAGACCTGAAATGTCATAGAAGGCACATAGGGCAAATGTCTTACATCAATAACGAGTCCCGTATATCTTGCCTTCCCGCCTGTAGATTTTCGGGGAGTTCCGGGCTTTCTCGGTGCTCTAGGTGCGGGGGCTGGCTCAGGCTCTACGTCTTCATAAATTGTAATATCGGGGCCGGCTCCGACTTCAGGATATACAGCAGGGGCAGGGGGTAAACTGGGAGCGATAAGAGTTCTTATTTGTCCGAGTTTGATTCTGCCTTTCATGACGTAAGACTCGCCGTCCCATTCGCCGCTGGTTGCTTCAACATTTCTAATTATGCCGTGAAGTTCGGATCTGACTCTGTCTTCAGCCATAAAATTTTCCATGCGGGTATCAGCGTCAATCTGTACACCGACTAAGAATTCAAGCAAATTTCTCTGTAAATCGAGCATTGCCCCCCGCCGTGCGAGTGCCTTTGCTTGTGCGCCTTTTGTTCCCGTTGGAGCGACTGCCATTCCAGTGGCCTCGACATAATTATTTGTCCAGTCAACAAGCCCCTTTTCTTTCTGAGTAACAACCGGGGGATTATTTGCTGGAGTAGCAGCCGAGTCATCTTTGCCCGCAGTATGATCTACTTCTTCAAATGCGAGCGCAGGAGAAATTAATATTACAGCTAGAATTAATAACATCACTATAAAACGATAACGCTTCATAAATAAAACCTCCCTGTTAAAAATTTTAATGAGTGTATGTAAATTCTATCAGGTATTTATATATATTGCGTGAGTAAAAAAAAATTCCCCTCCTGTGTTAATGCTCACAAAAGGGGAGAAATTTTTATATTTTGCCGCAGTCTCTCATTTCGCAGAGTCTCACAAATGTATATCCTTGAGCTTTCAGGCCTTCTATTATTGCGGGAAGTGCTTTAACTGTATTAGGAACTCCTGAATGCATTAATATAATTGTGCCCGGTCTTGTACTCTTGAGAACTAAACGCGAAATCTCTTCAGCAGGCCGCCCTGTGTAATCTCCTGTGTTCAAGCTCCAAAGCCCTAAACACAAATTCATACGCCGCATCGCATTAAATATATTCATAGTGAACGAGCCGCCCGGAGGCCGCAAAAATCTTGTCTTATTCAGGCCAAGAGACTCTAACACTTCATCACAGCGTTCTGCTTCACGCATAATTTTTTCTACCCATAAACGAAATAATTTCGGGTGCGTGTAAGTATGATTTGCGAGTTCCTGACCTGATTTAGCAAGTTCAAGCGTTATATTTCCATAACGTTCGGCAAACTTTCCTACTACAAAAAATGTCGCGTGAACATCATAAGACTCAAGAACGCTCATAATTTCCTGCATACCTGACTCGCGCGGGCCGTCGTCAAAAGTTAATACAACTTCACGCACAAAAGGGTCTCCGGCGGCAATTCCGTATTTGCTCCTTTCGTCTGAGAGAGTCCCATATTCAAGACAAGCGAACAAAGCCAGACTCAGGAGCATTATTTTACGCAGCATATTTTTTCCTTATTTCTTGAACGGAGCTAATAAATCTTCGTCCCAGCCCACCGGCCTGAAGAATCCGCCGTAAAGTTTCGAGAGTGCTTCTTTCATTTCGGGACTCTGATAGGCTTTAACGACTTTGCTGTATAATTCGACTTTTGCGGGGTCTGCTAAATCTGAAGTCCTTGCCGCTATCAAATTCCAATATTCGTGCTCGCGTGCCTGATCTTCAAAAACTGCATCACTTGCCTTAAGTCCATAATCAAGGGCGTATGTGTCATTAATTACACCTGCCGTAATGTCGGGTAAAGCTGAAGGAATAGTGTTCGCTGCGAGTTCCTGAATAGTGATTTTAACGTTATATTTCTCGATGTCTTCTTTTGCGGGGTTGAAGCCTGCATCTTTCTTTAACGTGATTAATCCTGAAGTCGCTAAAACTTTTATTGCACGGCCTCCATTTGTCGGGTCATTTGGAATCGCTATCACGTCGCCGTCTTTGATCTCGTCTAATTTCTTAATCTTGATTGAATAGAGATTCAACGGCACAACAAAAGTATTTGCTATGTTCGTGAGTTTGTAGCCTCGGCTTGCGAGTTCGTCAGCAAAATAAATCTGATGCTGGAAACCGTTTAAATCAATATCTCCGTCAGCAAGTGCCCTGTTAGGAGTTACATAATCCGTGAATTGAATCACTTCGAGGGTTATTCCTTCTTTTGCGAGTAATTCTTTAGCAGGTGCCCACATTTCGTCATAAACGCTGCCGGTAACGCCGAGCCTTACTACTTGATCAGCATATGCACTGAAAGCAAGAATTAATACAAGAACTAACGCCGCTAAAAATTTCTTTGTCATAATAAATAACTTCCTTTCTGATTTAAATCTAAATCTATTAACACACGAGAAATTATATATCTCAATATGTTCACTTAATTATATACTTATTATGTATATGCAAAACACGTTTTATTCTAGTGAGTATTTTTCCGCGCAAAAAATTCTCCGAGCCACTGAACTAGACTCACTCCTAAGACTAATACTATAACAGTAACCCATGTAATATCTATCATGTTTCTATCATGGCCGTAACGAATCGCGAAATCTCCCAGTCCCCCGGCTCCTACAGCTCCGGCCATAGCAGTCAATCCCAGCAAACTAATAGCCGTTATTGTAATTGCTCGGATTATGGGCGCAAGACTTTCACGCAAATAAACTCGAAAAATTACCTCGAAAGGACTCGATCCCATTGATAAAGCCGCCTCAATTAGTCCCTTGTCAGTCTGAGCCAGTGCGCTTTCAATCTGCCGAGAAAAAAACGGAGTCGCCCCGAAAACTAAAGGCACTATTACACCACGCACATAAATAGCAGTTCCCATTATCCACCGTGAAAGGGGCATTAAAGCAGTCAGCAATATAATAAATGGAATTGACCGGAATAAATTTATAATTTTGTCTAAAACTTGATAGACTGGGCGATTTTCCATTATGCCGCCGGGCTTAGTTACTGTTAAGATTATGCCGAATATCAAGCCTAAGACATAACAAATACTGCCCGCCCATACTTCCATTAAAAGAGTATCTCCGCAGGCCTTCCAGAATTCAGGTAAACGCCGCATTAAGTTAGGCAATAAAGCATTGAGTTCTTGCATCTTGAATCACCTCGACACGTATATTTTTGCTCTTGTAATATTCTATTGCACGATTAATTTTTTCGCCGTCTCCGTTAAAGATTACTACAGTCCCGCCGACCATAGCACCCGCAACAATTTCAACGTCAGCAAGAATTATATTTATCTCAATGTCAAAAGCTCGTGACGCATAAGAAATTAACGGCTCCGACACATCAGCATGAACATATACAAGACGCGCCATTAATTCACCCGGCTTTAATTTGACCATAGGCGAGTCATCTTTTATTAACGTCTCAATTTTTGAGAGATTCGAGGTTGTGCGCACAAAATTTTTAGTTACTTCGTGCTGAGGATTGGAAAAAATTGTAAATACATCGCCGGACTCTATAATTCTGCCTGCGTCCATTACTGCAGCTTTTCGGCAAATATTCTTTACTACTTCCATTTCATGAGTAATTACTACGATTGTGAGACCGAGTATTTTATTTAATTCTTTGAGTAATTGCAGAATTGATCCCGTTGTTTGAGGATCTAGCGCGCTGGTTGCCTCATCACATAATAAAATTTTCGGGTCATTTGCGAGTGCTCGTGCGATTGCGACTCGTTGTTTCTGGCCTCCTGATAATTCGGACGGGTAGGCGTTTTCTTTATCAGAAATTTCTACGAGTTCTAACAGTGAACGCACCTTTTTTCTGACTTCATCGCGGGACAAGCCTTTTAACGGGTAAGCTACATTTTGCAAGACAGTGCGGGAAGGCATTAAATTAAATTGCTGGAATATCATTCCGATTTTAGTGCGAGCCTTATATAAATCTCTAGGCTTTAATTCTGTCATCTCTACACCGTCGATTCTGACATGGCCGGAGTCAGGGCGTTCGAGCAGATTTATGCAGCGTACAAGGGTAGATTTTCCTGCGCCGGAGAATCCTATAATCCCGTAAATTTCGCCGTCGTTTATTGTGAGTGATACGTCATTTACGGCGTGAATCTCTTTATTATTCTTGTCGGCATGAAATTTTTTAACAATATGTTCAAGCTCAATCAATTATAAATATTCCCTCCTGATAATAATATAAAAACGGGAAGCCGCTGATTTATTCACGTACTCCCCGCGATAAATTACAATGCTAAAAAATTTGCTCGATTTAGCCGATTTCAGCTATTAATTTCTCTACTGCCTCATGAGCGTCTGCAGGGAGTTTATCAATTCCGCCTCTTTCTGTGTCGCGCGATTTGATAAAGTTCAATCTATCCTGAAAACGTTTCTTTAACTGAGTGCGGTACTCGTCATTGCTTAAATCTGCATCAAAGCCGGGAATCTCCATTGTCTTAATGCCGCTCAATTTTCCGAATGGTACCCAGTTTGCTTTACCCTCGACAATGCGCTCAATTATCATTAAAGTATTCTCTTTGCCGACCGGTTTGCCCATGAAATTGCCAGTGTTGAGAATATAGCAGTCCACGCCGTCAGAAATTAACTGCTTGAATCTTTCATAGTCCATTCCGAGCGGGTATGTTCTGAACGGGTTAGCATAAGGCTCACAAACTAAAGCGTCAGGATCTACTCCGGGTGCTAAGTTTTCCGCGCTGGTTCTCTTTGTTGCAAGAGTCGCTCCTAATACTGAAGCAAGCGAGGGGCCTTCAAGTTTCAAGACAGGCGGGAGTGTCGGGTCTCTCATCAGCCAGAAAATAGCATTTAATGGCTCGTCAATTCTGTCTACTCTGTTGGGCGACCACATACGGGATTTAATTGCGCGTCCGTTGCCGTTTCTCACGTCTTCAGTAACTGCGATTAATTTTCCGTCAGCGTCCTTAACACAGCCGCAATTCTGCATTGTAAGCAAGAATTTATTATCAGGGCAGCCGATCGGATAATCTGCAACCTTGTCAAAATATGTAGGCTCTAATGCAATCGCGTATTTATCTTTGACGTTTACTACAAATGCATCATCATGCAAGACCATTACATCATATTTTCCGTCGTGCTTTGCGTGAGTTATTGTTGACTTGCCCGAACCTGACAGACCAAATGCCGCTAATACAAATTTTTTATTGCTGCCGTCCTTAAGTGTATATCTCTTGAGTCCGCCGTGACATGAAGCGTAACCGTTTCTAGCTGCGATACCCCATGCAAGTGTTAGAGTTCCTTTCTTTAATTCGCCGAAATATCTCAAACCTAAAACTATCGCGCAGTTCTCTTCAGGTGAGAAGAAAGCGAGTCCGAGCGGGAAGTCAGGGTGCGACCAGTCGGGATCAGCTACAAAGAAAATATCTCCGTCATGATCTGAAACGCGTCTTGATTTCTCGTATCTAGGTTTATAGGCTTCATTTGCGTACTGGAAATTAATCATCCAGTTATATAAATTATTCTCGTAACCTTCAGGCAAAATAATATG
This sequence comes from Synergistaceae bacterium, assembly GCA_017444345.1. Taxonomy (NCBI): domain Bacteria; kingdom Thermotogati; phylum Synergistota; class Synergistia; order Synergistales; family Synergistaceae; species Synergistaceae bacterium. The sequence continues at coordinate 37,367 of JAFSWW010000062.1, forward strand.
TGCGCTCGTCATAAAATCTTCGTCAAGTCCTACATATGCATCAGCTTGATATAATTTCTTGTAGCGCATGTTATATACTGCTTCACGGATAATCTTGCAATATTTTGCTACGTCTACATCAGGATAGCCCACTATTCTGCGGGCTGCGGCAGTTCGTCCGAAAATTGCTCCGTCATTGAATAATAAAACATTTGCGTCCATCGGTAATTCCTGCTCGGTGGGCTTATAAACGGGCATTCCTGTTAATTCGATTGTGCCGGGTGAATTCTTTGCTAAATTATAGGCCTCTTTGAGATCTAATACATGGTGAACGTTATTCCCGTAAAAAAGTGTTTCAATAGTTGTGCGCGGCTGTGCATGATATACTTTCTTGAAATTTTCAGGATCATAATATCCGATTGTTGACATATAAAAAATTTTTCCCCTTTCTGAATAAATAAAAAATTTTCAGGTTTTCGCGGTAATTATAACACTATAAATTATTTACTGCCCTTTTTTCTGTTACAAGACTTGCATAATAATTGACAATTTGACTCAACTGTCCGCCCGCCTTGACTCCACGGGGTTATGTGATCGGCCTCCATTTCCTTAATAGTGCAGTGCTTACCGCAAATTTTGCAGATTCCTTCTTGACGCTCATAGACTGCACGTTTTATCTTGTCCGTAAATTTCCGCAGGCTTAAATGTTTCTCTTCTCCGTCTATTAAGTATTCATATATTCCTGATAATTTCGTGATCTCGTCATCGTCTAAAAGCTCATGTAAACGGGAATTTAATTTTTTAGCGTCAAATTTTTTCGTGTGATAGCGATTATAATAATATCCCCAGTCAATGCCCTTCATTTTTGAGTCATTCTCAGGAAATAATACTTTTACCCAGTTTATTACGCCCTGAAAATACAGCCATAAATCATTACAGTTATCTTCGTGCTGATGCTGGGCCATATAATCAAAAATTTTGTCCCTGCCCTGCGTATTGTCCTTATCTGCTGCCCATTTTATAGCCGTCTCTAAATATTCCTGACGTTCGGGGCTCCCTGATAGATAATCTTTTGCGAGCCTGTATGCATCACAATTTCTCTTGCTGAATCTCATCCGCGCGTCATTCAGCCATGTACCTGTTAATGCTGCGTTGCGTTTTTCCTGATTCGTGAGCTTGACCCCTTCTATATTCACAATCTCGAACCAGTCCCGAATCTCGCTCGGCATTCCTTCACAGATATATATTATCAGCTTGTAATTCAAAATTTGTTCCTGCTCATCTGCGGCCAAGTTGTGAAATGCTAGACCGTCAACAGAAAAATTTCCGTGAACATACTGGCAAATACTTATTGTGCGCTGCTGACCGTCGAGAATCTCAAACGAGTCTGAATCTTTCTTGATCCAGTACATTACATTCAACGGGTAATTTTTGCGGACACTTCTTATAACGTCGTTGCGCTGTTTATCCTTGTAAATGAATTCCCGCTGAAATGCAGGACGAACATCAAGCCGACCCCCGTATGCCCGAACACCGGACTCAGCCGAGTCAATAAAGCCGTCAGATATTTCTTGTATAGTAAATTCCTTCATTGTGATTTGCATTATACCGCCCCCATTTATATTTTATTCTTGGCCGTGATGAATGATTGAATATGCCTTATTGCGCTCGGATATTTTGCGAACTAATATTCTTGCATATACGATTTGCAATTTTTTGTCGCTATTATCGGCGGTGTAATAAATGCCGCTGGGATTCGTTATTGCTATAGTTGCGCGTGTATTTGCTTTGCTCCCATTCGCTGTTGTGCCGTTCGGGTTATGTTGCACAGCGTTTATATATCGTTTTGTCGGCCACGCTTCTTTTGCAAACTCTTCGCGCCCCGTTGTAATTCCTAAAATCTCGAATTGTTCAGGATTGTATTTATCTAAAAAAGTAATCGGCACGCCCATAACGCCGTCATAATCGCAGGGTATATCTTGAACTTTGCTGACTTCTATAGCGTCATAATTATCATATTTAGGGAATTTATCGGGTGAATAATTCTCGATCATTGTAATAAATTCTTGATGTTCAGATACTGCCATATTTGTGAGCCATCGAACGCCTTTGACTCTGATAAATTTTCGTCCGTTTTCGTCAATGCCGCAGCCAGCCGCCTCTAAAGGGTAATTATCGGGAACGTTAAATTTTCTGTCGCCGCTGTGAATAGATATTCCTATCCACATTTTATTATGCATTATGAGCGGGAAGACTTCTTTATATGTTACTGCGTTGATATTGCCGAGAATTAAAAATTTTTTGTCATATTCGAATAACTGTGCAATATATTCGCGTAATAATGAATGCGGGGGATTAGTAACGACAATATCAGCGTCGCGCAAAAGTTCTAGACATTCAGGGCTTCTGAAATCGCCGTCTCCTTGTAATTTTCTCACTGAGCCGGGTATATTCTGCAATAAATATTTTATGTCAAGTAAATCTTGTCTTCCGTCGCCGTTGAAGTCTCTTAATTCCGTAATCTGTGCGCAGTATGGAGTCTTAATTACTTGTGTATTTTGCGAGTCATTATCATTGAATAATAAAAGCTGTTCTCCGGATATAGGGCTGCCTCTGTAACAAGTTGCCGTTAATTTTGCGAGTCCGAGCGCGTTAAAGTTCATAGCAAAGTACTTGAAAAAATTGCTCTCAAAGGGGTCATCACAATTACAAAAAATTTTTTTGCCTCTGAAGTGCGATTTATAGTGCTTTAACTCGTTTTCTATGTCGTCAAGCTGCGTATAAAACTCGTCTTGTTGAGCCTTTGCTGCCTGATGTAGTGCTTTATTGTCGGTCATTGAGTCAGTCCTCCGTGAAAAATGTATGATTAATTATAATATTTTATGAAAGAATTTGCGCTAAATTTCTGACTCGTTAAAATCATGAAAGATGCTATAATGAACGCAATCCGGCCGGGAAGGGTCGGAGGATCGCGTGGAAAATCAAAGATTGCCCAAGCGGGGAGGCTAACCCTACTCAGACTAGTCTAAGAAAGAAACAACCAATCTAGTGTGTGATCCACCAGCGTACGAGCCTAAAAATAAGCTCAAGGACTGTTGCGGATAATGAGATAATCTGTAATTGATGACTCCTGAAAAGTTTTGCGGGAGAAGTGAATTAATAAGCTCCTCCCGTGTTAATTTGCTAATAATATTTCTTGAGAGCGTCGACTCTTTCTCTAGTTGCTTCCGTGTATGCTTCCTCGAAAGTATAGCCCTCTTCACGCATTAATTTTCTTGCTGCCCTGTCGCGTCCTGATTTAATCCATTGACGCTGTTCTTTTCTGAGCTGCTCAAATTCGCGTCCCGTTAATACGTCCTTCAAGCCGTCCCAAACTTGAGCTAATTCTCTATCAGCCTGCAGAAAATCCGGTGAATTCTTGCGCAAAATTTTGTAATCCGCATCGCTCAAAGCAAAGGCCGCCCCGACAAGCAATAATAATAATAATAATACTGCACAAAATAAACGTCTCATTAATTAATTACCTCCTGATTTAGAGATTTAGATTTACGAGATTTCATAAACGATAATATTATAAGTCCCAGCGCAATAGCAATTAATATACCTGAAATTAACGGCCTGAAACGCACCCACGCGACCGCAATAACTATTAACGACCATGCGAGGCCCAGCAAGAAAGCAACAAAGCCCGTCAAAGCTCCGATTATTGAGCCGACAAATGGTATTACATCGCCTAAGATTGATAAAGGCCGGAATATAATATTAAGACTCATAATAATAGCTAGAGTTCCCACGAGTCTAAGAATCCAAGACATGATTTTATTTGACGTTCTTGCATGTTCGAACATGTCGGACATTGAGACTCTGCCCATTTCAAGACGGCTGAAATTATATCCGTTAGTTGCTTTATATTGCGAGAAAGTATTTCCGGAGACCTGCGCAATTATTGAAATATCAGCGGGAAGAATCTGAGTGAATGATATTCTAACGTCGCCGATTTCAGGATTGCCGGGATTTGAGCCTAAATAAATAGTGCTGCCCGACGCATGAATTAAGCCGCGTTTACTGCCCTGTACTAACAAAAGATTTTGTGCTGCCCTTGCGTCAAAGCTGGTAATGTTAAAAGCAATTTCGCCGCCTATAGAATGAATCAGGAAATCAGGCAATTTATAAGCTCCGAAATCTACATCTTTAGCCCATATTGAAGAGTCATCAAGTTTAGCGATAATTTTATTGCTATTCTTATATGAAGGATCCCTGAAATTCTGCGAGTCAATCGGCTCTGAAGTCCATTCTTTATTATATGTGTATGTTGTAACAGTCTCTTCACCGCCGCCGAGTTTTTTACGGGTCTCGCTCTCTTCGTGTTCTTCCCATTGATAAAATTCTGCCTCGCGTTTAAGATTTATGGCATTAACACTTATTCCGAAAATGGGATCGCGCAAAATTTCTTTAGTGTCAGCCCGCCCCGTCGCATGAATTACTTGATTATTAAGCGATGAGTCTATCTTGCTGATATCGTTTAATTCTTGAGCAAGTGACTCGGCCTCACCGATTGCCCCCGCTGTCTTGAATGTGCGCCCTTCGTTCCACCATAAAAGCCAAGTGCCCGCACAAAGTATTATGATTCCTATTATAATGCCGCTGAATGATTCGCCGAGCCTTTGAAACCAGTTCTTACTGGTAACTTCTGTATATGCCATAATAAAAGCCTCCTTATTAAGATTTACATGATTATATTTTATAATAAGCGCAAAATTATTTATATTTATCTGGGAGGTATGTATAAATGTCTCTAAATAATTTCATGGCAATAGCAGCACTCGCAATGTCAATGGCCGCAGCAAATCCGGGAAATACTCCAGCGAATAACGTAGAAGTATGGCAAGATCCGACTTATGATTTTACACAGATCCGCAAAATTTTTGTAATGCCTGTTGAAGCAGATCTTGAGGCCGGGCAGACTCTAATTCCTGAAAAGCAGCTCGCAAAGAATCTCGAATTATGGGCAATGTCCGGAATGAACGCAGCAATCAAGAAAGGCGCAGTAATTGTGAAAACTTTTGATGCTTTAGTTCAGGACATGAATTTTATCTACGGCGAATATGACGAGAATTTATTTTTTTCGCGAGCTTTAGAGATGGGCTATAAAGGTTTTGTGCGAATAACAGTAAATCAGGCCTTCAAAACTGAACACATAGCCGAGTCATATCGAACTTACACAGAATACCGCGAAATCGAACACAGGGACCGCTGGGGACGATTAATTGAAGTTACTAGAATCCCCGAAGAACGCACGGAATTTATACCCGCCCACGATATAACATATTTGCACACAGTCTGTCAGCCTCAATTATATTTAAGTGAAGACCCGAACGGAGATTATAAGGCAGCAGCAGTCTATACAATTTTCAGGGAATATAACGGCGGCCAAGTACTGGGAGTCGTTGAAAATATTCTGAAGGCCTCACTACAAAGTTTATTCACATTCAAGAATGGACTCAAACCGCGCAGAAGATAGCAATTACAGCAAGATATAAAACTTTCACGCCCTCTGAAATATAAATAATCAACAGGGGGCAAATTATTTACTTAATATTATAAATTTTTCGCTTGCAATAAATATTTTATATTGATATATTACAAGTTAGTAAATAAATTTTTCCTGAAAATTATTACTTGCATAAATAAAATATGAATGGAGATATTATCATGATTAGCGCGCTGGATTTTGCCGAACCTTTTTTCAGTCTCGACCTCGTACAAAATGAGAAAGAATACAAAATTGACTCAAATAGTCTCATTATAAACTTGGCCGAGCGTTCTAATTCTACTATGTATATCAAGGGCGCGGGGATTCCTCCGTTGAAGGCTGCAATCGCTAAAGGGTGCATTATTAGTGATATTTCGCTCGCACTTGTCGTGAAAGATTATGAACGCTGTAATATTAACGACATTCCCACTATACAAGCAATAAAACGCACTTGGAAGACAATTTATGAATGTTCCGGAATGGAGCGGCACAAAGGACTCCCCTATTATAAATCGCCTAAGTTCAAAATGGGTGAAGGCCGTAATCATATCGAGTTAAATTTTTGCTTTGTCTCCGAACCTCTTGCACCGTCCGGGCCTCATCAGTTACACGACAGAAATTTTGACGAAGTTCACGCTCAAATCTTAGGCTACGGAAAAATGCAGAAATTCACAACTAACGATATTAATACTTATTTCGGCGAATATATTATGGCACCGGGGATAATTCACGATAAATTTTATGACGCGTCAGGAGAATATCCTTGGCACCAGTATCAAAGCATTACTCCCTGCGTTTACTGCCCGATCGAACTTGATAGATAAATAAATATTTTCAGGAGGCATAAAATGTTATTCAGCGTCTGCGCAGTTGATAGAGATTTAAGCCCTGATGTTCCCTTCCCGTTAAGACAAAAGAGTTATAGAGAATGCGCCAGTGTTGCCGAGTCTCTAGGTTTTAACGGTATAGAGTTACAGATTCAAGATCCCGCGGGCTATGATGCTAAAGAATTACGGAAAATTTTAGACTTTTACGGCTTGAGAGCTTCAGCAATAACAACGGGGCTTGCTTATACTTTCGAGGGGTTGAGCTTGTCCCACCCTGATAATAATATAAGGCACAAGGCAGTCGAACGTATGCAAAGACAGTTAGACCTAGCAAGAGTCTTAGACTCTCAAATTCTAATCGGCTACATGAGGGGACGAAAACAGCCCGGCCAGAGTGACGAAGACTACGAGGCAATTTTGACGGACTCACTCGGTGAAGTTGCAGACTACGGCGCAAATATCGGAGCGGCTACAGTTTTCGAGCAAATTAATCATCATGACGGCGACGTGTTTAATTCTACAGACAGGACTATGAGATTTCTTGAAAAATTTAATAATGACTGGCTGCTATATAACGGTGATACTTATCACATGATAGAAGAAGATTCAGACATTCCCGCAGCAATAAATAGATCTTTATCAAAATTGTCATTATTTCACGTGTCAGATTATGGCCGAATGCTCCCGGACGGTAAACACTTTAATTTTGAGCCGGCAGCAGAGACTCTCATAAAAGCAGGCTATAATAAATGGGTAACGATTGAAGCAAAGCCCTTACCTGATACTATATCAGCGTGTTCACGAGGGATTAATTATTTAAGATATATGTTCAGAAACAGCGAAAAACTTTAATATAAAAATTTTTATGCAATAAGGAGGAATCTATAAATCATGAAAGCAGCAATAAATAAACCTATCACAATCGGAGTAATAGGCACGGGCTACGGGTGCATACTTCACGGCAACGGTTACGAGAATATGGGCGGAATTCCCATAAGACTCAAGACAATTTGCGGCGGCAGTAATCGCAGTAAGGCCGAGTCAATGAAGGAACGCTATAATTTTGAAGTCCTGACTATGGACTGGCACGACATAATTAATGACCCTGAAATTGACGTAGTTGATATTCTCACAAATCAAACTCTTCATGTTCCGATTGCTAAGGCAGCATTTAAAGCAGGTAAGCACGTAATTTGCGAGAAACCTTTGACGGGCTATGTCGGCAGCGGTGAAGATAATATCGGGCATAATGTATCTAAAAAATTTATGTATGACGAGATTATAAAGCAAATGGACGAACTTAGAGAAATTTTCAGGGCAAGCGGCAAAAAATTCATGTACGCAGAGAATCAAGTTTATGCGACACCGATTCAGAAGGCAGCGGAAATTATACGCAAGAAAAAAAGTAAAATTATGCTCATGAACAGCGAGAATCTTTTAATCGGGTCAAGTTCTCCTAAGGGCGGACACTGGAACGAGATCGGCGGCGGCACTATGATGAGAAACGGGATTCACGGTCTAACTGCAATGCTTTATCTCAAGAAACAAGAAGCTCAAGCAAGGGGAGAAGATTTCAAGATTGTTAGTGTAGTTGCTGATACAGGCGTTCAGACTCAAGCAATCGAGAAAGAATCACACCGTTATGTAAACGCCCGCCCTGTAGACGTTGAAGATGTCTGCATTGTAACTGTAACATTCAGCGATAATACAAAGGCTGTAGTGCTGTGTTCTGATGCAGTTCTCGGAGGCTCGCGAAACACTGTAAATATTTATGCTCATGACTCTTCATTTAGGTGTAACTTGAATCCGTGCGATATTCTTAATACTTACTTTATGGACGAAGAGAATCTTGACGACGTATATATTTCTGAAATGCTGCCAATGAAAAGGGGCTGGAATCAGGCTTTTGTCTCTGATGAAGTTATACGCGGCTACACTGGAGAATTACGCGATTTTATGGAGTGCGTGGCATTTGATAGAGAACCTCAAGCAGATTTTGATCTAGCTTATAACGTAATGAGAGTAATTTATTCGGCCTATATCTCAACAGAAGAAGGACGCAGAGTCTTTCTTGACTAAATAAATTATAAATATTGAATCATCAGCATATAAATAACAGTCCCGGCCGTTATGCTTAAAAGTGTACTGCGCTTCCATATTTGCAGCAATATTACTATCAGGCAGGCGGCCATTTCTTTGACTCCATGTGATTCACGCAGACAGTAAATTACAAGCATAGCCATTACTGAATAAGGCAATACCCGGCCAAGATATATAATAAATTTCGGGCAGCTCCGACTGAACGCTATAAACGGCAAGAATCGCAATAATATAGTAACCGCTCCGGAAATAAGAATTATATATAGCGCGTAATTATTCATGATTAGTCTTGATCCGTCCTTTCACGCAAAATAAACAGTGAAATAATTATTAATATCATCGAGGGAATCAAGAAATTTTTTGCGCCGAATATAACAAGGCATAATATACTCGCAATAAAGCCCGTGAGACTCGCATAATGATTATCTGAATTAAGCCACTGTTCAACGCAGATACTTATAAATAGGGCAGTCAAAGCAAAGTCAATACCACGCGAGTCAAACTTTAACATTTGACCGAGCAGCCCGCCCGCAAAACTCCCAGTAAGCCAATATACATGATTCAATAACGAGACAAGCAAGCAATAATCTTTATTATCTGACTCACATACGAGCGAATATGTCTCATCAGTCAAAGCGTAAATCAAATAAAATTTTTTGAGCCCGTGAATATCCTGATAGCGTTTAATCATTGTAAGGCCGTAAAATAAATGTCGTGCGCTTATCATTAAAGCAGTGAGTCCCGCCCCCGCGAGCGAGACCCCTGACGTAAATAAATCTATCGCAGCAAATTGCATAGTTCCCGAATAAATAGCTACTCCCATGAATAACGCCCAGAAAGCATTATAGCCCTTTGCTGATAATAATATGCCAAATCCAAACCCGAGCACTATATACCCTGTCATAACAGGCAAAGTATCTCGTAAAGCACTCTTTATGACTCCTGAAGTGCACATTTAAGCTCTTCTCCGTCAAGATTTATATTTATCACTGACTCGCCCTCCGGTAATTTTTCCGACAAAATAAAATCCGCGAGTCTATCTTCCAGCATTGACTGTATTGCACGTCTTAACGGTCTAGCTCCGTATTTAGGTTTATAGCCCTTCTCCAAAATTTTAGCTTTGACCTCATCAGGAACAGAAATTTTTACGCCTTTAGTGTCAAGTCTCACTGATAAATCATCGAGCATATTATCAATAATCTTAAGCAGGCTGTCACGTGAAAGAGGCTTAAACACGGCCATTTCGTCAATACGATTCAGGAATTCCGGCCTAAAAAGTTTATTTGCTTCGTCGAGAATAATTTTTTTTGTGCGTTCCCAGTCGCGTTCAGATTGAGACTCGGCACTGATTCCAAAGCCTAAAGAGTTACCTTGCTGAGCTTCCTTTGCTCCCACGTTGCTGGTCATGATTATAACGGTGTTGCGAAAATCTACCTTGCGCCCCTGTCCGTCAGTTAATCGGCCGTCATCTAAAATTTGCAGCAAAATATTAAAAATTTCAGGGTGGGCTTTCTCTATCTCGTCAAATAAAATAACGCTGTAGGGTTTACGCCTTACCATTTCGGTTAATTTTCCGCCGTTCTCGTGTCCTACATAGCCGGGGGGTGAGCCGACAAGTTTAGAAACCTCGTGACGTTCCATGTATTCGCTCATATCGATTCGAATCATAGCGTCATCTTTGCCGAACATGAATCTTGCAAGACACCGAGCGAGTTCAGTTTTGCCGACTCCCGTGGGTCCCATAAATAGAAAACTTCCGATCGGGCGGCGTTCGTCTCTGAGTCCTGTTCTTGCGCGTCTAATTGCCCTAGCTACTGCACTGACTGCCTCATCTTGGCCGATTAAGCGTTTAGAGATTTCTTCTTCCATCTTTAATAATCTGCTAGTTTCTGCCTCTGTCAATTGCTTAACGGGGACTCCGGTCTGCTCGGCAACTATTGAGGCAATATCTTCGGCTGTAATTTTCCGGCGTTCATTCTTGCGGGTATTCTTCCATTCTTTGAGGGCGTTATCTAATTCTTCAGAGATTTTATATTCGCTGTCTCTTAACTCTGTAGCTTTCTCATATTTTTCTGACTGGACGGCCTGCTCTTTTTCTTTCTTGACGGCATCTAATTTTTTCTCGATCTCTCTAATATAATCAGGAATTTCAAGCGATAATAAACGGGTCCGCGCTCCTGCCTCGTCAATTAAATCTATTCCCTTATCCGGCAAAAATCTATCTTGAATATATCTTGATGATAATTTTGCAGCTGCGTCAATTGCCTCGTCAGTAAATTCTACGTTGTGATGATTCTCGTATCTATCTTTGAGTCCCTGCAGAATCAATACAGAGTCATTTACATCGGGTTCATCGACTTGAATCGGCTGGAATCTTCTTTCAAGTGCTGCGTCTTTCTCGATATATTTTCTGTATTCGTCCTGAGTAGTTGCGCCTATGACCTGAAAAGCTCCCCGCGATAGTTCAGGCTTCAAGATATTTGCTGCGTCCGTTGATCCTTCAGCATTGCCCGCGCCTATAATCGTGTGAACTTCATCGACAAATAAAATTATATCGCCCTTGCTGTCTGTTAATTCTTTCACGATTCGGCGTAATCTCTCTTCAAATTCACCGCGATATTTTGTGCCTGCTACAAGAGTTCCCATATTTAACTGTACGATTCGTTTATTTTGCAGAGGTTCGGGGGCTGTTCCTGACGCTATGAATCTTGCAAGACCTTCAACGACTGCAGTCTTTCCGACTCCTGGTTCGCCGATTAATACGGGATTAGATTTTGTCCGCCTGCATAAAACTTGCATGACCCGCTTAATTTCCTTCTCGCGTCCTATAACCGGGTCAAGTTCGCCGTTTCTTGCGCGTTCTGTTAAATCCGTGCCTAAATTATCAAGTGTCGGAGTCTTAATTTTTACATTGCGTTTTGTGTCATTTCCTGACGCTGTAGGAATATTAGCCTTTGAAGGAGTCCCCGATAAGACTTCATTAATTTGCTTAAGCACGGCCATAGGAGTCAAACCCATTTTCTTGAATTGCTGGGCAGTGAGTCCGGAGTCATCCGCTAAGATTCCTAATAAAATATGCTCGGTATCAACATAATTTACACCCATTTTGCGGGCTTCGTGCATTGCTAGATCGAGGGCTTTATTTGCGCGGGGACTCACGGGAAGATCTACGGGCTTTGTGAGAACGTCGGGAGAATTTCCGCCGATTAATTCACGAATATGAGCGGCCAAGTCAGCAGGATTAACGCCTAAATTCTGCAGGGCCTGACAAGCAACTCCGTCGCCCTCCTGAAGTAGACCAAGTAATAAATGCTCGGCCTCTACCATTGAATGACCCATATTTAAAGCCTCATGATGTGCTAATTGTATGACTCTCTTGCCTCGTTCTGTAAAGAATTGCCACATAAAAAATTTTATTCTCCTTTCTACTTATTATATTATGACTCTATCAGCATTAAACTTGTGAGCATGTGCCTTAACATATCGGCGTTATTTTCTTGTCTGGCTGAATCGTCAATATCATTTAATTGCGCTTGATTATCGGACTCTTTTAGTGCGATCTCAATTAAGAGTCTTTCTCGGCCTGTTATTAATTCGCGATCCTGCAAATATTCTAATAAGCGTCTTGCTTCACTGATTGATATAGAATTCCCGATTATGTCATTTAAATGTGAAGATTTCTGCTCAGGACTTGAACATGTTATCTTGAGAATCTTTATATAACCGCTCCCGCCTCGTCTGCTCTCGATTAAGTAGCCTTGTTCGGGACTGAATCGGCTTCTAAGCACGTAATTAATTTGACTCGGTACACAGCCGAAAATTTCCGCTAATTCCTTGCGCCTAAGTTGTATAAAATCCTCGTCTTCCTGTTCATTAAGTAAGTCTAGTAAATATTTCTCAATCTCACGCGTTAAATTATTATTCATGATTACATTTTGCCCCTCCTGAAATTTATTTATATATAATTATATTTGCTAGGTCAGTGATAATCAATATAAAAATTTTTTGCGAACGTGAAAGATTTTATAATTTATTGCCCGCGCATAGTTTATCCCGCCCACTCGCCCGCCCTAGATAATTTATTCCCCGCGCAACGAGTAAAATTCTGCCATTGTCCTGTTAGTATGAATCAGCACCGAGCTTTGATTAAATTCTTTGATTAACTCATCTGATGCAGTGTGAACTTGTTTAATATTCGTGTCGCTTAAATAAATTACGAGCGTATATTCATGAAAGACTCGCCCGCTTTCGTCCCGCCAGCCTCCTAATGCTTCAGTAATCGTGAATCCGTCAAAATATTTTGCTAAAATTTTATCGAGCCTAATTTTTGCCTCATCATGAGTAAATACAGGATTGTTTGAGTCTTTATCATTTGTGCCGAGATAAATAATATATTGAACATCGCCGGACTCTTTTACGAGCATATAACAGTTAAACCCAGCAATACACACAGCAAGCAATGAAATAATACAGGTGAAAATCATAAACTTTTTTGACATAATAATAAACCCTCCCGGAAATATTTTAATCACTATTTATTTATTCAGTCTAGCAAGAGATATGAAAATATAAAATTTTGCTTTGACTTATAAGTCCAGTGCTTACTAAGCAATAAACGAGATAACTAGAAAACTTTTTGCCGAGATAGACTCAATTATTCCTGAAATATTTTATTATGAAATTTGCCCGCTAAAAATTTAATACATAACAAAAAAATTTCCTCTGTAAATCTTTGCTACAACATGAATTAGATAACATTTTTGTATTAGTAAATGTATTAGTAAAAATTTTATCCCATGAAATAATTTCCAGCTTGATTAATAATTTGTCGTGCTATTCTATCATGTTATAGTAGAATTAACATATATTAATGGAGAGTGAATAAATTTTGAACGTGAACGAAAACGAGAATATTTTAGAAATCTTGCATTATCCTAACGCGGTATTATTAAAGAAGTCCGACCCTGTAGACAAATTTGATGACGAACTCGCTAAATTAATCAAGTCATTATTTGCCACAATGTATGCATCTAACGGCGTGGGACTGGCTGCTCCTCAAGTGGGGATCTTGAAAAAATTAGCCGTAATTGAATACGAAGATAATAAAATTGTCCTGATAAATCCTAAAGTTATCGAGAAAAAGGGACTTCAAGACGACGAAGAGGGCTGCTTGAGCTTCCCGGGAATTTATGCGCATGTAAACCGGCCTCAATGGGTCAAAATCGAGACTCTTGACGAACAGGGCAATAAAAAATTTATTGAGGCTGAGGGATATACTGCGCGGGCTGTACTGCACGAAATGGATCACTTAGAGGGCAAATTATTTATTGATTATCTCTCAAATCTCAAGAAAAACGCAATCCGCAAAAAAGTTTCTAAGCACACGGGGGGACATTTTTAGATGTACTGGCTTATAGGGACGGGACAATTTGCGGCAATGTGTCTTGAAGGCTTGAATAAACGCGGCTTTGAATTCAGCAAAATTATAACGGGACTGCCTACTAAATCAGGACGAGGCAATAAAGAAATCCCCTCACCAGTCGAAATAAAAGCAAACTCACTCGGACTCGAAATAACACGAACGGGCAGACTTGCAAATAACAGCGAATTAATTTCAGAACTTGAACGCGAAAATCCTAAAATAATTTTTGTGATTGATTTCGGACAACTCATAAAAGAGCCTTTCTTGTCGCATATGTGTATAAACATTCACCCGTCATTATTGCCGGAATATAGGGGAGCTGCTCCGATTCAGCGCGCATTACTCGATAACAAAACAAAAACGGGAGTAACTTTATTCAGGCTCGTTAAGGAAATGGACGCGGGGGAGATTTTAGCACAATCCGGAAAAATTATTTTGCCCGAATATAACGCGTCTGATTTATATAAGATTCTTGCTGAAACTGGCTGCGACTTGGCCGGAGAAAATATTAATAATTTAGTATTTACTCCGCAAAATGAGAATCTAGCAACTTATGCAAATAAACTCGATAAGGGCGAATTTATACTATCATTTAATATGTCAGCAAAAAAATTTTATAACACAGTCAGGGCGCTTGACATGTCGGGCGGGGCTTATATTTTCGTGCGAGGTAAGAGAGTCAAAATTTGGCGTTGTGAATTAATAAATAATTTGAGCGATTCAGAACCGGGCAAAATTTTAGATTTAAGCGAGTCTATAATTATTTCTTGTGCTGATAAAGCCGTCTCATTGCTTGAAGTCCAGTCAGAGGGCCGGAAAATCTGCACAGGGCTTGAATGGGCGCGGGGGATGAGACTCAAAGCGGGCGAAATTTTATGATTCAGCAAATTATGTAAAATGCGATATAATTAATTCAATCATAACAATATTTAGCAAAGAAAAAGGGCAGGTGCTTCTATGCAGTTTTCTTGGCCGGAAGGAAAATTATTATCTGGACAATCAAATATCGAAGAAGTGTGCGTCAAGGCAAATAAACTCTTTGACGGGAAAATTTTAAATCTGCGCTGTGATGAAGTTAAGACTCCGTCTGGGCGCATTGCCTCGCGTGAAGTAGTCGAACACAAAGCGGCCGTCGGTATGCTCGTAGTTACAAATCGTAAAAGTGTCTTGCTCGTGAAGCAATATAGATACGCAGTGCACGAGGAGACTCTCGAAATTTGCGCCGGACTCATCGAAGAAGGAGAAGACCCTAAACAATCAGCCGAACGTGAAATGCAGGAAGAATTAAATGTCAAGGCAAAGAGTCTCTATAAAATAGGGGATTTTTACGCCTCGCCGGGATTCTGCACTGAAATTTTTACGTTATTTATTGCTGAAGATTTAGAGGAGTCTTCACTGCCTCAGGACGAAGACGAGAATGTTTCAGTTTATGAGGCAGCAATTAAAGATATTCCGGCAATGATTAGGGACGGCAAAATAAGGGACTCGAAGACGTTTGCGGCGTTATCGTGGCTTATGGCGAAGGAGGGGATCGCCCCTGAAAGATAATGCTGTAGTCGCGTCGTTGTTGTTGTAGTATTTCGGGAAGCAATAAAAATTTTTTATATTATTTTAACAGGAGAGATTAATTTAACATGTTAAACAATTTCAAGATTACAGGAAAACTCACGATCGGATTCGGCATTGTGCTGCTTTTATTCGGAGTCGCGGTGTTCTTCTCATGGACTAATATTTCAAGCGTGCAGCATGATGTTAGCTTCCTTCAGTTAGTTACGAATAATACAGTAAAAATTGCGTCTGAATTAAATTCTACTGTCAGCTGGATTCGTGCGGCAATTCGCGATTTAAGATACTCAGAGAGCGACGAGGACATGGAAAAACTTGCGGGCTATGTATCTTCTTTGCGGACTTCACTAGAGAAAGGCAAAAGAATGTACGCAGAACACCCGGAATTAACTGTTCTGTCTAATTTAAGCGAAATGGAAAATATTTTGCGCTCAAGTGAGTCAACTATGAATAGAACTTTCCAGATGATTCACACAAAGCGCACAGTTTCAGCCACTCTCACAAAGGAAATCGAGAAAATGATCGCGCTTTTAGAAAATGTTATCGATATGCAGTACAAGATAACACTTCAGAACTTGAAAGGAAATCTTGAGGGAATTGACTTCGAGACTGATATTAATAGAATCCGAGTCGTTGAAGATTTGCAGCTGGCCTTTGCTACAACAGCAAGCAATTATTATCAGGCTATGTGGCTCAGAAGTCCAAAAATGATGAATGACATAGTACAGGAATTAATTAACGGCGAAAACGCTTATAACAGATTTTATGAGCAAGCGAGATTTAAAGAAGTACGCGACATTATGGCAACAGGGCGCGGAACTTTCACGACTCTGAAAAACGGTTTTAATGATGTTCTTACGTCATTCACTCAGACAGATCCGGCATTTCAGGCTTTATTAGCTGACGGTATCAAGCTGCGTGATATTTCAGATAAACTCACGGATGAAGGCATTAATAGAATCGTAGGACTTTCACAAGGCGTATTTGATTCACTTAGCAGCACTATGACTCTTGTTATTGCCCTTGCAGTCGCAGCTATAGTTATCGGTATCGGAATCGCATTATATATCGCAAAATCAATTTCCAAACCTCTTGGCCGAGTCGTTGAACTTTGCGGAAATGCACGCGATGGCGATATGTCAATCGTTCGTGATGATTTCCATTATGAGGGCAAGGACGAACTCGGAGAACTGGGCGACGCTTTATCAGAAATGTTTGCAGCACTCAGCACAGCAATCGGGGATATTCGCGGACTGGCAGTTGAGAGTCACGAGAAAGCAGGCAGCATGAAAGATGACGCGGGCAAAAACTTAGATTACGCTAATAATGTTAGATCTAGTGTTGCTAATGTCGTTAAATTAATGGAAAATAACTCGTCATCATTGCAGGAAAGCAACGCAGGAACCGAAGAAATGTCGGCGGCCTCAATGACAAGCGCACAGGCAGCAACAGACTGCGCAGAATTTATCTCTAACATGACAACAGTAACCGGCAATGCAGTCGACACAGTCAAAGAAGCAATCGCAAATATCGCAATACTTCAACGCAAGACCAAAGAAAGCGGCGTTAAACTTCAGGAACTCGTCGAGAGCGTAAATAAAATCACAGAATTTGTCGGAGAAATTACTTCAATAGCCGACCAGACGAATTTATTAGCACTCAACGCAGCAATCGAGGCAGCCAGAGCAGGAGAAGCAGGCAGGGGATTCGCAGTCGTCGCCGAGTCAGTACGTAAACTCGCAGAAGATTCAAGCCGTGCCGCTGAAAATGTCAGGAGCTTAATCGAGACATTACAGACAAGTGCAAGCGAAACTAAGACATCAAGCGATGAGACAAGCATTTTACTTGACGAGACTACAGAGAAGGCAAACGGTGCACAGGATTCACTCGCTGAAGCAATGAGCCAGATCGACAAAGCAAATGACAGAATCCAGAATATCGCCGCAGTTGCTCAGGAGCAGGCAGCATCAAGCCGGGAAATCGCCGCAGGAATCGACAACGTTACGAAATCAACAACTGAAATTCTTGAGCACTTAGAGAGTATCAAGAACGACATGGACGAGACCGCGACAATAGCAGAGAGAGCCGCACAGGGTGCAGTTGATCAAACAAATTTAGTCGAGAACATTACGGAAGCACTCTCAACATTCAAGATCGAAGAGACAACAGGCCCCGTAAAAGGAAGTTCACAGCGCAAGGCACTCCCGGCAAAAGGCAAGAAGAAATAATTTAATTCTCGCTTGATAATTTAAAACTTGAAAATTTTTTACTGGAGGGATTGATTTATTCAAAGTCTCTCCAGTTTTTTATGGCATAATATTTATATTTTCATGAAGGGAGATATTTATATGAGAGTCAAGAAAATTTTATTTGCGTTGGCTATAATATTTATTTTAGCTGGTACTGCATTTGCTGATTCAAGGGTCGAAATGATTCGCTGGAAGTGTTCAGATTGCGGCAAAGAGTTTTACACGTTCAAAGGCGATTACACGCTCGATGATTTAGTTTTCAGGGATCATAAACATCAATCTGATACACTCTTCAAATTAAGTAATAGAAATTGGCATATAGATAATTGCAGAGGCTCAAAGGCTCATAGTTTCAGGCGTTCAAATGACAGGTCATATAGAGTCTCGGAGTTATCAAGAATGCTGAATAAAATTATTGCAGTCAGGCGCGGGGGATCATTACGAGTCAATCTCATTGAGTGGCGTTGCAAATTATGCGGCAAAACTTTTTATTCACTCGGCGATAATCTGAATATTAAGCGGTCAGACAAACAGCATGATAAAGTTTTATCACTAGGGAGCCGGCGTTCGATTCCTAGATGCTCAAACAGGGATAATCATAATATTCACGTTTTCGAGAGAAGGAGATCAAGCAGTGCAAGAAGCTGGGAGATTGCGGGACTGCTCGATGATATTTACTGGGTGAAGGACTAATTTTTTTAAGACTCATAGAATCAAGAAAGAGACAAGGTTTTAACGCCCTGCCTCTTTTTTTTTGCGGAATAAATATTTATTTTCCAGCCTGATTAACTTTAAGTTCTGTTTCTTCCGTTAAGTTGTCTCCGACCTTAGCAGTGAATTTTATCGTGCCTATTCTGGGAGAACCGTTATTCTCGGCAACCTGAAATCTTATAGGATATTGATTCTCGCCTGTTGCACTGCCGCTCGTTTCTGTGAATGTGATCCAGTCTACATCTGATGACACTGTCCAGCTGCCTTCAGAAAGTACACTGAATCCAAGTCCGGCGGATTTGTCTCCCTTTGCGTCGATGTCAAAAGTTTTCATCTCGACCCATGAATGTTTAGGCATATCGAGATTTACTACACCGTACTTATCAAATCTCGGATATCTTCGTCCGCCGTCCCACTCGTAATTACCACTCCACGTAACGCCTTCGCCTTCTCCAAAGCAGAAGCCCTCTCTCCAGAAGAAATTAACTCTCATGAGAAGTGTTTTAGTATCTTGTTTGCTCCATATGGATTTATCGACCTGCTATATCCATTCGCTCTTAAAGCTGAGAGATCTTCTTGAAGCGCTCGTTGAACTTATCCCCATGTAGATGCCGTGATTCTCGAGGTCGTCATGCCAAGCCCAGCTGTTATGAGGTCCCTCAACATCTCCTGTCCATTCAACATTTGTATCATTTATTGATAAGGGGGACGCTGTAATTTCCCAGTCGCTTGTTGTCCATGTAACATTTGATGAATGCGAGACACCGCCGGTAATTTTTAAATCGAGAGCGTTGCTCACAGCTCCTATTTCTCCGCCGACACTCCATGTCATGCCTTCCGTAAAAGTTTTATTTTTCGGGACATTTGTAGGGATATAGTCTCCAAGCCCGACTTCATTTGTTGAGAGATCTTTATTTTCTTTGCCGCCTACGACACTGCAAATATAGCTGTTAAATCCGAATATGCCCGTGTAGCCTGAAAGATAATTGACATAATTTGTGTATCCATAACGGCCAAATTCTCCGCCTCCCTGATACCAAGTAAATTCGTGATCCATTTGATCTTTATAATTCAGCGGAGTTGTTGTTGTGTTTGTCTGTACAAGATAATAATCGCAATGATACTTATATGAATGGCAGGCGTAAACAGTTACTGAAACTTGGCTTCTGCGTCTTATATCGGCCTTGTCTCCTCCGATTGCGCCTCCCCATGGTCTATAACCGTCCTGTCTGTGATTGCATTCAATCGTTACTTTCTGAGCGTCGGCTATTCTTGTGAGCTCATTATTTTCGTCGGCTATGCGTGCTTCGATTGAGTTTGCTTCAGAGTTTGACTCCATTGCCATATCTGTTAAACTTGCGCACCAGTTATAATAACTTCTCCAGCGGTCAACATTGAAGAAGAATCCATCCGGGTCTTCAATAGGCAATGTTGATTCTTTCTTGTCCTCGTCTGAAGTAACATCGCTCGAAGAAATTATATTGCCGTCAGAATCATAATATATAACTTTGTCCTCTGAAATTTCGTAGCTTGCGTAATTGTCCGTTGAAGTAACTTCTATGTCATCACTTGTTCTGATATCGGACATAACTGCGTCGCCAGCTAATAAGGCCTGATAATTGAAAGAAAACGTGCGGCCGTCAATAGTACGTTTTGCGATTGCGAATAACTCAATACGTTTTTTGCTGCTTTCCATTACGTAATTACCCTCAAGCCCGACAGCCTCAAGAGTCCTGTTAATATAATCTTCATCGGGATAAATCAATAAAATATTATATTCGTTTGCGTAATCACGGCTGATTTTATCTGCGCTGAATAATAGAATGTCGAGAGCAACAAGACTTAATTCATCGTCCTGATATTTTTCGCGGAGTGCTTGTTCTTCTTCATCAGTAATGCAATAAACCCATGATTGAGGGTTCATTTTGTCGCCGCTTCCGGAGGCTTCGAACTCCTTAATTAGTTCTGCCCATTCGTTACCGTGCATGACTGATGACATGTCGCTGCTGAGAGTTACTGCTAAAGTTTTCTGAACGTCTTCAGTAGATCCCCCCCCCCGTCAGTATTATCGTTTAATAGAGTCCCGGAGCTCCCACCGCAGCCGCCGGAAATTACAACAAGAGAGTATACAAGAATCAAAACCGCCGCATAATTAAATAGTTTTCACAAAATAAAATCCTCCTTAAAGATTAAATTCTCTCTAATTTAAAATTTAATTTAGAAAGTTGTAGAATTTTGCGCTAGAAATTTTATTACTATTATATTTCTGTGTCAAAGTGAATTTTTGTACAAATAAATTATAGACCGGGCATTAACACCCGGCCATTTGCTTTTATGCCTGATTAACATATTCCTTAAGTTGAAGTCTCTTGATAATATCATCTATAGACTCGTCGGGCTGGTTATATTTTTCTGCTGTGTAGTCGCCTGATCCCTTATAGAAATTCAATATAAACATTGCCATTCCGATCGGGCCGAGTGCTTTAAGAAGTGCTTTAGTGCCGACTTCTAAAATTTGCTCGGAGTCATCAAGATTTATATTTACATCTGCCATTTTACAAGCTGCCTCCATTCCGTAAATTCATAAAATCTGCGGGGTTAAATACTCTAAATTTCAGCGATAAATTTTTGCAGGCCTTAATCAATCTATAATCAGTCGTCAAAAAAATATCTGCTTTGCCCTCTTCTGCCAGCGTAATATGTAGACTATCTTTATATTTCACGTTTGCTGCCGACCTGATAGAATTAGCTTTTATTTTCGCCGACTCATTGTGATTAATTTCTTCGTCGACATTGACATATAATAATGAAACAAGATTTCTTTTCAGGATGTCATTAATTCCGCTTAGTTCCATTTTTATAATATCGCTGCCGATAATTATATCGCCATTCTTGTGAGCGTCTTTCAATATAGAAATAACCGCCTGTTTTTCGAGTCTTACAGGTTCGCTGTTTTCTGCATCGAACGGCCTATTATAGCAGCATGTATCAAGATAGATTCGCATTAATCAATTCTATCTTTTTCGAGATACTCAAGCAAAAGGGGACTCAAAACTTTTATATAAGTTCCTTTCATTCCGAGACTCCGACTCTCAATTAAGCCGGCACTCTCAAGTTTTCGCAAAGCATTCACTATAACACTGCGGGTAACTCCGACTCTGTCAGCAACTTTTGAGGCAATAGCGACTCCTTCAGATCCTTTTAACTCGGCTATAATATGCTTCATGCTCTCAAGTTCAGAATAAGACAGTGCACGCATGGCCATTTGAACGCTTAATCTATTTCGTGAAATTTCCTCGATTGATTTTGCGCGCTCGTTGAGAATCTCAATTCCTGCTATCATGCCTAAATATTCAGCTAACAAAATATCTTCAACTAAGAAAGGAGCATGAAATCTCACAAGCATAATAGTGCCGAGTCTCTCTGCGCTGACTCCTATAATGGGCACATACATTAAATGCTTTTCAGGTTTCTCGCCCGAATAAGCATCATCGAATAAAAACGCGTCCTCGTCATGAATTTCTGAGTCTATGCAGCGATTCATTCTTATAACAAATTCACGCGGCATAACTCCATCTCTAAAGCTGTCAGATAAGGCCTTAGATTTATATTCAGGCAGCCAGAAATAACCTAGCATCTTCCCGGACTTGTCGACCATGTAAACATTTGCAGTCGAGAATTCAGAAAGCATCTCGGCCAAGTGATAATAATTTAACGGTTCGCCCTCGTGTTTTGACTGGAAGGCACGCCCTACACGCCTAGTTTTTCTCAAGAGTTCATTTAGTGCCTTGTCGGTGTCGTCATGTCTAGCCATAAATAAATCACTCCTAATAAAATTTTATAATAGATAACGTCTTATATCACGATTTTCAACTAAGCTGCTTAATTTCTCCCGTACCATTTCGGGGGTAATCTCAATTTTTCCGACTTCCATATCACACACTGAAAAGCTGATTTCTTCAAGTAACTGCTCCATCATAGTGTGAAGTCTTCTCGCGCCTATATCTTCCATTTCTGAATTCATTTTGTGAGCGAGTTTTGCTATTTCCTGCGTTGCCTCAGGAGTAAAAATTAATTCCGTCCCTTCAGTCGAAATTAAGGCCTCATACTGACGAATTAAGCTATTTTCGGGCTCGGTTAAAATCTGCTGTAAATTCTCCCAGCTCAAAGGCTCAAGCTCGACTCTAATCGGGAATCTTCCCTGTAATTCAGGAATCAAATCAGAAGGCTTGACTCCGCTGAATGCCCCCGCAGCAATAAATAAAATATGATCGGTCTTGACTGGACCATAACGAGTCTGAACTGTCGAGCCTTCAACAATGGGCAATAAATCGCGCTGGACTCCTTCTCTGCTTACGTCAGGGCCGTGAGAACTCCCGCCTTTAACGACAACTTTGTCAATCTCATCAAGGAAAATTATGCCGTCTTCCTGAGCCATATCAAGAGCTTCTTTTGACATTGCATCAGTATCTATTAATTTTTCGGCCTCTTCCTGCTGTAGAATTCGCAAAGCCTCTTTTACTTTCATGTGACGGCGTTTAGTTTTCTTGGGAATCATTCCGCCTAGCATTTCCGTTAAATTTATGCCCATCACGTCCATTCCCGGAGTCCCAAATATCGGCAAAGAAGGGTTATTGTCGCTAATTTCAATCTCGACATCACGGCCGTCAAGTTTGCCATCTTTGAGCATCTTTCTAAATCTTTCACGTGTTCTATTATCTGCGGGCGGTTCGGGTTCGGGCTGCTCGTCTTCTTTATCGTCCTTGCCTGCTCCTGTAAATGCTTTCATGAATTCGGGCATAGAAAATTTTTGCTCGCGTCTGGGCAGTAATGAGTCTAACACTCTTTCTTGAGCTCGTTCAAGTGCCGGGGCCTGTACTTCTTCTATCATTCTTTTACGTACCATTGATACGGCAAATTCCGTTAAATCGCGTACCATTGTCTCAACGTCGCGCCCAACATAGCCGATTTCAGTAAATTTTGTAGCTTCGACTTTCACGAACGGCGCATTAGAAAGTGTAGCGAGTCTCCGTGCAATTTCTGTTTTGCCTACACCGGTCGGCCCTACCATTAAAATATTTTTCGGCATTACCTCGTGTGCTAATTCAGGGGGTAAGGCGCGCCTTCTGATTCGATTTCTCAGGGCAATGGCTACAGCTCGTTTAGCTTTATTTTGTCCGACTATGTAACGATTTAAATGTTCGATAATTTTTGCGGGAGTTAATTCCGACGTGATTTTTTTCTCCATTATTCTAGTACCTCAAGAGTAATATTTTTATTCGTGTAAATGCAAATTTCTGAAGCTAACTCAATAGCACGCCGCGCAATCTCTTCGGGACTCTTATCAGTAGACTCCCTCAAAGCACGCCCAGCCGCCAAAGCATATCCCGACCCCGACCCTATTGACGCAACATCGCCTTCAGGTTCCAAGACATCGCCCGCGCCGCTCAATAATAACGTGATTTCTTTATCAGCAGCTAACATCATAGCTTCGAGCCGTCTTAAAGCCTTATCGAGCCGCCATTCTCTAACAAGTTTTACAGCACCCTTCATTAAGTCGCCTTTTTCCTGTTCTAGGCAATCCTCAAATTTTTCTAGCAACGTCATAGCGTCCGCAGTACCTCCGGCAAAACCGACTAAAATTTTACCGTCTAAGAGAGTCCGGACTTTGCGGGCATTACCCTTTATTACCTGCGAACCTAGAGTAACTTGGCCGTCTCCTGCCATAGCAACCCGCGAATCTTTTCGCACACAAACTATAGTAGTTCCGTTAAACAGAGTAATCAATCCTTTCATGTTCGAGAATAAAAATTTTCCTGTATATATTATCTCATTTGATTTATTATTGAGAATAATACGATTAAATTAAATTTTTCTGTGTAATTTTCCGATATTAAATGCAGCAAATATTATAGAATTATAAAAAATTTTTTCACGAGCTAAAATTTTATGATAATATTCACACGGACGCGCGAATTTTCACGAGAAAATATAAATTTTACAGCTACAGAAATATTAAATTTTTCATGTAACAGCAAGGACTCATAAAGCAAAAAAATTTTGTTATACAGCAATATTTTATCAGCTAAAAATTTTATGATAATATTCACATGAACGGCGCAAATTTTCACGAAAAGATATAAATTTTACAGCTACATTTACAGCTACAGAAATATTAAAATTTTCATGTAACAGCAAGGACTCATAAAGCTAAAAATTTTTGTTATAGCGCAATATTTTATCAGCTAAAATTTTTCACGAGTTCACAGCAAGACAGCAAAAAAATTTTCATGATATAATCTCTCACATAAAAGCACTCACAGCAAATAAAAATTTTATACTGTAAATATAAATTACCGTGCTTTGAATCTAAAGGCGCACACAGCAACAAAATAAAATAAATTCATAGGCAAAGAATTTCCGCGCCTTGTTTATTTATCAGGAGGCTATAAATTTATGCTTGAACACCTCAAAGACGAATCTAATTTAACACTTACTGAAAACTTAGCAGCTACTTATAAATCTTCAGGCTCTGAATGTCTTGATTTATTTGCGGCGATCGGAGCATTGAGAAATTCAGACTCTGACTCTATACAATTAAGATTCATGCGGGCATTTGCGGAAGATCCTGACTTAGCTTTGAGAACTGCATTTTACGCGCGTGATGTTAGAGAAGGACTCGGGGAGCGTAAAATTTTCCGGGTTATTCTTGAATGGCTCGCAAAAAACAGCCCTGACTCAATCGCAAAAAATATCGCACTAATTCCCGAATATGGCCGATGGGATGATTTATTGTGCTTACTTGAGACAAATTGCAAAGATTACGCGCTGAATCTCATTAAATCGCAATTACATCAAGACTCACTAATTTCAAAGTGGCTGCCTTCTATTAACGCGTCAAATTCTCAAGCAAGACAATACGCAAAAATTATCGCAAAATTTCTCGGCATGAACTATAAAGAATATCGGCAATTATTAACGAGTCTGCGCAAAAAAATTAATTTAATCGAGAATAATTTACGCGTGAGAGATTACAATTTCGACTACTCAAAGCAGCCTTCAAAAGCAATGCTCAAATATCGCAAGGCCTTTATCAGGAATGACTCAGAGCGTTATAATAAATTTCTTGAAGATGTTGCCGCCGGTAAAAAGTCAATGCATACGGGGACTCTCACGCCTTATGAGATAATTTTGCCTCTTGTAAGCTGGAATAATTCAGAAATCAATCAAGACGAACGCAAAGCACTTAATACGACATGGGAATCACTTGAAGATTTCACGAATGACTCAAACTCTTTAGCAGTTATTGACGGCTCCGGCTCAATGTATAGACAGGACGGCATTATATCACCTGCTGCTGTAGCTTTGTCGCTGGGAATTTATTTCGCTGAGAGAAACACGGGAGAATTCCGCAATCACTTCATAACTTTTTCAGAGAGTCCGCAATTAGTCGAGATAAAGGGACGTGATATTTACGAGCGCGTGAATTACTGCAAGAGCTTTAACGAGGCCGCTAATACGAATATACAAAAAGTTTTCGAGCTTATATTAAATACAGCCATAAAGCATAATATACCGTCTCAAGAAATGCCCGATAAATTATATATAATTTCTGACATGGAATTTGATTCTTGCACTGAGGACTCGAGCATGACAAATTTTGAGTATGCTAATAAAATTTTTAGCGATAATAATTATAAATTGCCTCAAGTAATTTTCTGGAACGTTGACAGCAGAAATATACAGCAGCCAGTAAAAATTAACGATCAGGGCGTGTGTCTTGTCAGCGGCATATCACCGAGAATCTTTGCAATGATCAAGAGTGATAATCTTACACCGGTAAAATTTATGCTTGAGATTCTTAATAGCGAACGTTACGCAAAAATTTATGCATAAATAAAACTTGACAGATTAAATATTGCCCTGTAAAATTTCTATTCGTTGTTGATTGATTTATTTAGCCGGTGTAGCTCAGTTGGTAGAGCAGCTGACTTGTAATCAGCAGGTCGGAGGTTCGAGTCCCCTTGCCGGCTCCAGTAAATAAAAACGGTGGAATGGCCGAGTGGTCAATGGCAACAGACTGTAAATCTGTCGACGGGAGTCTACCATGGTTCAAATCCATGTTCCACCATATAAGCCGATTTAGCTCAGCCGGCAGAGCACATCCATGGTAAGGATGGGGTCTTCGGTTCAAATCCGAAAATCGGCTCTCACGCAAAAATAAGCCCGCACGTAAAAGCGGGTTTTATGTTTATATATACTCTGACAAGCACGGAATAAATAAGCTCAAAGCCGATATATTACCGTATTAAGAAAGTTGCATCTTTCTCTTGTATGATTATTAAAAAAGGAGTTGTAACCATGCTTACTGAACTTATAGTAAAGAATGCAAAAGTAAAGGAAAAAGCTACATGATATGTGATGAACGAGGCTTGTATTCACGCATCGATCCTTCAGGGGGTAAATACTGGATTCTTAGATATTGTGAAAACAAGAAAGAACATAAATTATCACTTGGCACTTATCCGCATATTTCATTAAAAGAAGCTCGCCTGAAACGTGATGAGATTCAGCTTGCTAGGTCAAAAGGAGAAAGCCCCTCGCGCAAAACAGTCCAAGCTCCGCAATTATTTTCAGAAATCGCAAAATGAATGGCTTAATGTACGCATGAAGGACAAAGCAGAAAGTTACGTGAAGACTATTATATTTCGCCTTGTACAATTGTTTTGCATATTTGGCACGATTAGTGGACGGTCTGAATTTGTGAGTTGTTGCGCTGTCTTAGTTTGCACAGAAAAAATAATGTCCGTCTTTGTTGTAAATGGACATTTGCAAATTTTGAGCTAATTTTTTCGTGAAACCTGATTATCACTGAATAAAAAAGTACTGGGAGCCGATTTTGTACTGCGCTCAGCTCGCTGAGCCCGATATTTTCCTAGCCGCAGAATTTTCAAGCTGGCAGTGAATTGATTGTGTTGACAACTGGATTTGTGATATTCTACTGCCAAAATAGATAAAGACTGA
>JAFSWW010000063.1 GCA_017444345.1 Synergistaceae bacterium
AATAATTATGTCTACCGTAGGGACTACGGGAAGTTACGCCTTTGGAGAGAATGTAAGACGACTTCAGCCAGCAATATCGGTTGTAGCGCGGTTCTCGTCGAATTAGGAAGCCGCCACTTCTATAAGTGGCGGTAGTTCACTTTATTAATTATATTTGCAAAGTCATTATCATGAATATCAGGAATGTTAAAATTTTCGCTATGTAATTCACCCTTTATCAGCTTATATTTGGCTTCATCAAGAGATATTAATTTTAGCGGCGTTTCTTGAGGGAGTTTCTTAGCTGCAAAATTTCTTGAAATCGTCTCAAAAAATTTTATTTCGGGAATGTTTATTCCTGTTTCTGATTCGTAATGCTTATTAATAAATGATAATAATATATCGTCCTGATAAATTTTATAGTCCGAATAGTATTGCGATAAAATATAATTTTCACTTGATAGTGTATCATCATCAAGTTCCTTTGCAAGTTCTTCACGTGAGATTTTCGCCGGAACTGGGTAATATTCGCTAAATATATCATTCTGAACTATATAAATATTTCCTTTGTAGGCTTTAAAATTTTTCAAACAAGTTGTCAATGCTATGAATTCCTCATAAAAGCACCACGTGCAGCCAGTTGAAACAAGTAAATAAGACAAAATATCAAGACCATCTAAATTTTTTACATCGGGATAATTTCCGTCCCAGCTGCCTGAAATATGCTTGATTTCGAGATTTATATTTGCTAAAACTTGATAAAATTCTAATGGGAAGCCCTGAAATATAAATAATTGTTTATTATTTGAATCTATTAAATACTGCTCAAAAAATTTATTTATACAACTAGAGAACCCATTTATCAGCATAGACATTATTATATTTCTCCTGAATTCAAATAAAATATGCAAAAATAGCTGGTAAATCTACACTATTAATGCATAATTATTTTATTGAACATTCAAGATCGAGTCAAACCCCGTTTGTGAGAGAATTTCACTTATTGCGAGATTAATATTTTCAAGAGTTACGCCGCTCTTCACACGTTTATGAATTATAAGCAAGACTCTTAGCCCGGCCGACGAAATATAATCAAGTTTTCCGCAATTAATCAAGACTGAATTTATCTCGTGTTTGCTTGCCAGATCATCAAAGAATGCTAATAAATCCGGTGCGCTCAATGTGTCAAATCTGCCAGTAAAATTTAATTCGAGCCTGTTATAAATTAATTTCGCGTTAAGACTGAATTTATTTGATTTAATGCTTGATTCGTGAATCTTTTGCGAGGCATTATCAAGTGTAATTTTCCAGAACGCTAATTCTTTCATGGCTGATTTTATCTGCTCGGCCTGTTCGTGAGTTATTCCCGTGAAATTCTCTAAATCAGGCATATAATCAGCAATTATTAACCTTTCATGCTTGAGTCCGTGAGAATGCAGAAAATTTATCACTTGCTGCGTTTGTTCCTGTATATTTTTAAGGTGAGGCTGTATTATCATTATAAATTCCTGCAGGGTAATATCTGATTTACTTTGCGCTCCCTTGTGTATATTTATTAGACTTTGCTTGAAATTATCGCCTAATAAAATTTTTGCTGCTTCAACATACATCAAGAATGACTCAGGATCTGCCATGACCCAGCACCCGCCGTGAGATTCTAAAATTTTCCTGATATTATCACACAAAGCCCCTGCCTCTGACTCCGTGAAATACATTAAGAGTCCTTCTGTAGTAATGCAAACTGAGCCGCTAATATTATCAAAAACTTTCTTTAACGAGTCATAATTCGTAGCGTCGACTGCCTGAAATTTTACGAGATTGCGTTTATCTGAATCTATCAGCGACATAATAACGGGTTCTAGTTCGCTTATAACAGCAGGCAAATCAAGCCCGACAAATTTTTTATTTTCACGAGCAAATTTTACAGCCCTCGGAGTATAGCCGCATGGTAAATCTATTTCTGTATCGAGATTTAATTTTTCGATAATAGCATTCATTGTGTAAAAACGAATCCAGATTCCCGCGCTCTCACATAATAATTCAGCTTGTGAAGGTTTATTTATCAATGAGCTTTGCATTTTACCGCGATCGAGTCCGAGTTTATTTATAATTTCTGCTGCGTCTTTATCGCCTGATAATGCTAAATCAAATAAAGTCATCTTTGCTGTGTTGAATACAGGATTAGCAATTTCTCGGAGTTCCTGCCTAACTGTAATATCTTTCTCGTTAAATAAATTGTCAGTCATTAAAAAATTTCGTCCCCTCATTTATTCATGAAATAATTATACATCCTTTCTGATTATACGCTTGATAAATAACTTTACTTTTTCAGGGAGTAAACGGTGAGGAAGCATTCTAAGCCATAATAAAAATTTTATTATATTCACCTCTTCGGCGTTTTCGAGACTTTGAGCTGTAAATTTTTCCTGAAAGAATTTAGATTGAATTATCGGCGCAAAAAACTTTAATTTCTGACCTTTTTCAATTGATATTGCGTCATAATATGAAATCAGCCACTTTATTTGCCGGTCAGTGAGTTCGCTTGTATTCCTGTAAAATTTTATCTTGCTTCTCAGTGAGTGCCAGTCCCGCAAAATATATTTATCAGGATAACGAGTCATTATATAATTTCCATAAGTCTCAAACTCGCTGAAACCTGACGAGCTTAAATTTTTTGTGTCAATGGCGTTAATTATTTTTTCCTGAAAATTGCCTCCTTCAAGAGCCGAATTTGATTCTATCTCGTCTATAAGTACACGCATAAAATTTGAATTTATAATCATGTGTTCGCTGATAAAAGATTTATTTATGACTTTGTGAACATCAGGAAATAATTTCGCAATAGTCTCAAAATAGGGCTCGTGAAATTCCGTCTTCATGTCAAAGAACGGCCGCGAATCATCATCAAACATTTTTACTTGCTTTAATGGTATTGTGTCGCTGTCCCAGATTAAATAATATTCGTCTTGAGTAAAGCGCGAAAATTGCATCTTGATAAATTGCTGAACGTACCAGCCGTAATGATTTATATTTTTGCTGACACGTGATAAATAAATTTCTTTGATTCTCGCAACGTCAACAAATTCATTTTCATTCATGAATACTAAGCGCGGGTCATTCTTTTGTGTGATTATATCTTGAATTTTATCGGGTCCGATTATGTATATATTCTTAATGGGTAAATGCTTGAAATAAATATTTATATTTCCTAAAAGAGTATTTATATCACGCGGAACTGAAGGCACTACAAGAGATAATAATAGCTGTTCTGGTCTGGTCTGGTCTGGTCTGGTCTAGTCAATTGTGGCAAACGATTCCATTTTTGTCAAGATCCTTTCTTATGATTTTATTGATTCATTGCGAAAATATTTTATCACGTTTTCACGAATAACGCAGAGGCAGCTCAAGTCCATAACGTTCTAAAATATCGCGATTTGTGAACAGTTCCGGTAAAAATCCTTCTATAGCAACTCTTCCATTATGCAAAATTATAGCTCGTGAGCAAGTATCTAGTGCCATGTCTAAATCATGAGTAGCAAGCAAAATAGTTTTATCAGATTCGCGCAAAAAATTTATAACACATCTTCTTGCTTTAGGGTCAAGTCCTGAAGTGGGCTCATCAAGTGCTAATATATCAGGCTGTGAAATAATTGTACCTGCTATAGTGATTAACTTTTTCTCCCCCCCTGATAATTTGTGCGGCGGCCTGTCTGCTAAATGGGCGGCTCCAAGTGAATCAAGTAAATTTTTAGCGGCTTCATGGGCTTTGCTTGTGTTAATTCCCCTTGCTACGAGGTTAAATGCTACGTCTTCTATAACGCTTGGCATTAATAATTGATTGTCTGAATCCTGAAAAACTAAGCCGATATTTTTATTTGATAAAATCTCGCCGTCTTGTATATTAACAGCTCCGGCCAAATGCAATAAAAGAGTCGATTTGCCCGACCCGTTAGCACCGACAAGAGCAACTTTTTCGCCCTGATTGATTATGAACGAGACATTTTTTAAAGCCTCGTGATTATCAGGATACTTATACGATAAATTTTTTACCTCAAGCATTATATATTTATTCCCCATTCGTTGTCCGTCCCACTAACCCCCTCCCCATCCCCCCCGCCCCCCTTCCCAACCCCGAAGGGGGGAGAAAAGCACAAAATCTCTACTTCACTCGCACAAACATCATCGACACAAGCATAACTATAAACGATAAAATTATTCCGCAAGTCGACGCATTCAATACAGCAAACCCGAAATTAATCGCGTGAGTCTCCGTAAAAAATGTCAGGTAAAGAGTCAAAGCCGCCCCCATTACAGCAGAAAGCACAGCACCGAAATTATTTGCACGCCTCGTGAATAATCCAAATATTAACGGCGCAGAAAGTGAGACACTCATTAACGAATAAAATATAGTCAACGCTGATATAATGCTCTCAAGTTTCAACGCAAGAATCACTCCTAATACACCGCAAATTACACTCACAACGCGCGAACCCGTTAATAATTTCTTGTCCGATATTCCGGGATTCATGAATCTTTTATATAAATCGTTCGTAATTGACCCCGCAAGCATGTATAAAACTGTATCCGCCGTACTTACTTCCGCAGCAAAAATCGCAGCCAACGCCACACACGCAGCAGCAAACGGCATCATATTTTTCATTGCAGCAGGTAACGCTAAATCCGCACGAGCCAATTCCGGAAAACACGCAAACGCAGCCATACCAATTAATACAGGTATAACAGCAAAAATTAACTGCACAAGACCATTTAACGCAGTCCCGACTTTTATAGTGCGCTCATCACATGCAGCAAAAATTTTTCCGATTAACCCCGGCGAAATAAAAAACGACGGCACTAACATTACTATATAACCGATTATCGCTGTGCTTCCCATTCCGTAAAAATCAAAATATGACGAGTCAGAAATTTTCGCCCTTATTCCTTCAAGACCGCCGGAAAATTTTAATACAAACGGGAGCGCAATAATAAAACCTGCAAGAATTACAGCAACTTCAATAATATTCACGAACGCACTAGAGAGCAAACCTCCAGCCGCAAAATATAATGTCGTAACAACCGCACCAATTATAACGCCTTGAGTCTTCGGAATTTCCGCAGCAACTTCGAGAATCCAAGCAATTCCCAATAACTGACCGGAAAATAACGCAAGAGTCCCGATCGACATCATAAATGAAATAATACCGGAAAAAAATTTACTGTAACGCTTGTCAAGATAATCACTCAATGTGTAAAAATTTTCTTCTCTCGCAATACGCCAAATTTTCGGCCCGACTATGAACGCAAGAATCATAGAGCCTATTCCAGCACTCCCTGTCCACCACCACGCACTAAGGCCATGTTTATAAGCAAGCGCAGTAACTCCGACAGTTGAACCCGCACCCAAATTTGCAGCTATTAAAGTAGTGAACAATAAGCCCGAATTTAATTTACGTCCCGCAACAAAAAAATCTGATGCCGATTTAGCCCTACGTCCGATAAATGCTCCGATTAACACAAGCAATACTGCATAAATAAATATAAACGCTAACATAAATTATTACACTCCCGCACAAAAAAATAATCCCTGCTTAGATAATTTTTCTAAACAGGGCGTAATTTCTTCCGTCATCTCAAATTTTTTCAGCTGGGGAACAGGGATTCGAACCCCGATTACATGATCCAGAGTCACGCGTGCTGCCGTTGCACCATTCCCCAAGATTATTATTGTGTGTACTTATCGCAAAGCACTCGAAAATTTTATCAGCAAAAACGAAAATGTCAACCCGTTTAATGCTATAATCTCACGTGAAAATTTCATGAAGGAGTATATAAAATTGTCAGCTAAAAGAGTTCTCATTACGGGCGGAGCAGGTTTTATCGGCTCTCATTTGTGCGAAAAATTGCTTGAACAGGGCAACGACGTAATTTGCGTAGATAATTTATTCACAGGCCAGAAAAATAATATCCGGCACTTGATGCAAAATGATTATTTCGAGTTCATACGCCATGACATAATCGAAAGCCTTTATGTTGAATGCGATCAAATTTATAATCTCGCCTGCCCTGCGTCGCCTATTCATTATCAATATGACCCGATTAAAACGAGTAAAGCAAATTTTATGGGTGCGTTAAATATGCTTGGACTCGCTAAAAGATGCCACGCAAGAGTTTTACAGGCTTCAACATCAGAAGTCTACGGAGATCCTGAAGTCCACCCCCAACCAGAAAGCTATAGAGGCTGCGTAAATACAATAGGGATTCGTTCATGCTATGACGAGGGAAAAAGAATCGCCGAGACACTTTTTTTTGACTATCACAGACAGCACAAAGTTGATATTAAAGTCGTAAGAATCTTTAACACCTACGGGCCGAGAATGAGACCTGATGACGGACGAGTCGTAAGTAATTTCATCGTTCAGGCGTTGAAGGGAAATGACATCACAATTTACGGCGACGGGACGCAGACACGCAGCTTTTGTTACGTGAGCGATCTTGTTGACGGAATCATAAAGATGATGAACAGCAGCGATAATTTCACAGGGCCGGTTAATTTAGGGAATCCCGGAGAATTTACCATGTTAGAACTTGCAGAAATGGTGTTACGACTCACGGGCTCAAAATCGAAAATTGTTTATATGCCGCTTCCACAGGACGACCCGACGCAAAGAAAACCCGTTATAGAGCTCGCAAAGAAAGAATTAAACTGGGAACCGACTATAAAACTTGAAGACGGCCTCAAGGAAACAATAAATTATTTCAGGAAAACAGTTTTGTAAATGTACAGAAATTTTTTCAAGCGTTTGATAGATATTGCCTTGAGTCTTTGCGCGTTAATTTTCCTTGCTGTACCTATGATTATATTTGCATTGATAATTAAGCACGAGGACTCCGGGCCTGCTTTATTCACACAAAAACGTGTAGGGCGCGGAAAAAAACTTTTTGACATGTATAAATTCCGCTCGATGAAGTTAAACACGCCTCATGATGTGCCGACTCATTTATTAGCAGATCCGGAAAAATATATTTTGCACTGCGGTCAATGGATGCGCAAATATTCAATTGATGAACTCCCGCAAATTTTAAATATTCTCAAGGGTGATATGTCGATAGTAGGGCCTCGTCCGGCATTATGGAATCAAGATGATTTAATTGCAGAACGAGACAAATACGGCGCAAATAACATCAGACCGGGCTTAACAGGCTGGGCACAGATTAACGGGCGCGATGAACTCGAAATATCAGAGAAAGCAAAATTTGACGGTGAATACATCAAGCGCGAGTCTTTCATGTTCGATTTATTATGCATAATTAAGACATTTACGAACGTTTTTAAGCATGAAGGAGTAGTCGAGGGCGGAACAGGCGCAATGAAATCATAAACTTGAAATTAAGTGATTGTGATCGTGCATGCTGACTTTATTACTATAATGTCTATGGCCGTGAGTGTGTGTAATCGTGTGAGTATGCAGCCTCCCGCCGTGATAATGCGTAAAAGTATGCGTATGTTCGTGCGTGTGAATTGGCTTCAAAGTGTCGTAAATCACTAACAGAGTCCCGCACAACATGATAAAGAAAGCTGTTATATATCCGGCAGAAAGACTCTCGTTAAGCAGCACAAACGAAAAAATTGCACCCATAAACGGCCCTGCTGCATAATAAGCACTTGTTTTCGCTGCTCCAAGTGTTTCTTGCGCTCTAATATATGTGAATATGCTTAGCCCGTAAGAAATAAAGCCCAGCAGTAACGCAGGAAAAATATAAATCAATTCCGGCGCGCTCTCGTTCATAAAAATTGCAGTAACAAGCGAGCATAAACCCGAAATTTCCTATCAAAGCAGCTCCCGATGACGTACCTAATTTTATGCCGGCCATTAATAAAATTGGTGCTATGCTGTCAAGTAATATCATCCCTATAACGTATGAAGATCTTGACGAGTTAATTTTTCCTGCCCGCTTCTGTCGTGAAAAACGTAAATAATTCCTATTCCGAGTCCTGCACCTAAATATAATAATGCAGCCATGAAAACGGGATTAATTTTTTCGAGCAGTAATTTAGAAAACGGAGCATTCACGCCGTAAAGTAAAGCCGCAATTAATTTTCCGTCTCATTTATGCTTTGTTCCAGCGTGTAAAGCCTGTAATTATTCTTGTATTCGCTCAAGTCCTGTGAGTAAGCAAGCGAGCCGAACGCCTTATTAACGAGTCTTGACCCGTGAGCAAGAAATCTCAACGGCCATTTACATAACGGAAGCAGCAAAATTTTTTTACCGTGAGTCTTCGCGATTAATTTAACAAGTTCTGAAGTGTTCGAGTACTCGCCATTTTGAGGGAAAAATATTCCGCGCTCTTGATTATCTATAATTAGGCGCACAAATTCAACGAAATTTTTTATATACAGCATTGACCGGGCATTATTAATTTTCGGGAAGAACGGCAATTTTTTCGCGAGCCTTGCTAAAACCGGATAATTACCCCTGCAATTTTTGCCGTAAATCATCGGACAACGCAATATACAGACTCTAAAATTTTCGTCGTCCAAAGTGTTTAATAA
>JAFSWW010000064.1 GCA_017444345.1 Synergistaceae bacterium
CCCCCCCCCCCCCCCCAAGGTCCCGGAAATCTTTATGGGTGCTATAGAATGGTGGTCGGGACTCTTTCAATACTCCTCTAACACAACTCTTTTATTCTGGGTATTCAATCAATCAATAGGAACGTGGCTCGTTGTAATTCTACTTCTTCAGCTTCACACAAATAAAAACTCTCAGGCTTTATCATCATTGACATTTGCATATTCATCATGGGCTATTTTCGGGATGGTGCCTATCTCGTTAGCTTCAATTTTTCACGACGGACGAAAATTTAAGAGCGCTTTAACGTTTCAAAATATAGCAGTGCCGGTTATAATGC
This sequence comes from Synergistaceae bacterium, assembly GCA_017444345.1. Classification (NCBI taxonomy): domain Bacteria; kingdom Thermotogati; phylum Synergistota; class Synergistia; order Synergistales; family Synergistaceae; species Synergistaceae bacterium. The sequence goes on from JAFSWW010000064.1 coordinate 318, forward strand.
TGGTGATTTACGGAATATTTTATTTATCCAGCAACGGGAGTGACTCTAGCCGTTCTGTTTTCCTGCTGCAAAAACTTGAAGATTATGTTTACTACGCGTTATTTATTTTCTTAGAGTTCGGACTATTCTTTATTATCATGGGTAAGACAGCGGCGAAATACAATTTTTATTATGTTGTGCTGATAGAGTTATTATTGCTGCCTTGTTCTCAGTTAGCAGATACAAGTTTTATAATGCGCGGTTCGATTCCGGCTTTATTTATATTAATGACGTTCGTGATAAAATTTTTGCTCGAGAGTACTAACAGGACAAGAAAAATTATTCTCGCAGTAGCATTGATAATCGGGGCTGTTACTCCTCAACTTGAAATCAACAGAAGTGCGGGATTGACTCTTGTGAAGACTCTCAAGGGTAAACATTACGAAATTATACGCGAATCAGAACTGAGCATCGGCAAAATGAATAATTTAACTGATGGGATGATAAAATTTTTCGCAAGACAATATCTTATATTCGATTACGAACACTCAACTTTTTATAAATATCTCGCGAAATAAAATTTTTTCCTCTGTCCTGTCTCTAATGGGCAGGGGATTTTTTTGCGATAGAAAGGGGAACTCCGAAATTAATCGAAGCTGCCCCGTCAAATTATTTCTCGAAGTGCTGATAATCTTTTACTGTCTTCCAGTGTCCGCCCCATTCAAAACCGTGTTCCGTGAAAAGTTTATAGCATAAATCATTCTCGTCGATCTTGTGAGGAAAATTTTTAGTCCTGTCAACGTATTCACCAGCTGTAGCAGGCTCGATTATTGTTTTATCGCCGACTACTTTTACATATGGATTATAAAGCGTGTTAATGTCAATAGCTATACCGAGACCGTGTTTAGATACTCTTGTTGTGTGAGATATAAACCTGAAGTTAAAGCACGACGAATTATTATCACGCATTGAAAGCTCATCATCGGCGTTATATTCGTCAACGAGTCTAATTTTCTCGATTTGATATTTAGCGTTGTATAATTTCTTGAAGATGTCGAGCAAATCATCAGCTATTGAAACATTGCAGATTAATTCGCCCTCGTGAGTCTCGCCGTCAAAACCTATGTGAAGAACGTGCAAATATCGCAGCTCACTTAATGGGACAGTGCAATTATCCTTGTAAGATTTGCCCTTGATTCGCGAAAAAATTGCGTCGTTAATCTCAATGGCGTAAAAATCTTTGTCATCATACGCGAAAGAAACAGCCGAGAACAGAAAAATTATTAATACCGCAAAATAAAAGTTTTTCACAATAAATGAACCTCCATAATAAATTACGCAAAATATTATTAAATTTTTACCCGAATGCAAGATTTATAGTCATTACACTTTGAATAACTGCACTTCATCAATAACGAATAAATTAGCGCGATAAATTTTTAAATTTTTGTGTGAAGAATTACTACAACTGCGAAAGATTAACTTTTTTGTATTGGTAAAAGTATTAGTAAAATTCTATTCTCATAATAAAAATGGGAAAAAAATTTTTTTGCAGGTAAATATTATAACACAATGTAGCCGACACACTTTTATACTTGCCAAAAACTTTTTATAAACGCGACTCCAGA
>JAFSWW010000065.1 GCA_017444345.1 Synergistaceae bacterium
AGAAAATACGTTTTTGAAATTAAAACAGTGGCGAGGCATTGCAACCCGTTACGCTAAAAAATCATCGTCATTCATAGCTTCAGTTCAGATATGTGCAATGTTTATGTGGCTTTATATATTATGACGACACCGTCTAGAGAATCAAGAAAAATTTTTTATAGCGGACTCAACAATAAAATTATAAAATTTATCTTGAAAATTTAATCAGGAGTGAGAAATAATTATGTCAGCAGCAAAAGTATTAGACTCATTAGAAACAGGAACATTAACGGAAACAATATCGCCCGAAGAAAAATTACGCCGTCTTGAAGCGTCAAACCCGGGATTCAAAGTTTACAGAATGTATGACGAGGGAAGACTCATTACTAATCCTAAAACTTTAAGGGCCATTGCAGAAGCTCAGGAAATAGCAGAAAATTGGCTCAAGGAAAAAGAAATGGAACGCCGCAGGTGGGAAGATTACGATGACGAAATCGAATAAGAGACAGCCGTCAAGTAAACGCACTAACATGCCGCGCGACTCAAGAAAGTCAAAAAGTTTTGTTAAAGATTGGGAGAAATTATCTCATTCAGGAAAACAAGACTTGAATATATTAAAAGAGGCCATGTTATTATTAATCGCTAATGACGAACCTTTGCCCCCTGAATGGAAAGATCATCAATTAAGCGGGAATCTTAAAGAGTTTCGGGAATGTCACGTGAAGGGAGATTTATTACTAGTTTATCAGATAGAAAAAAGCGGCCCAGATGAATTAGTAATCTTTACTGAAGCAAAAACTCATTCAGAAATGTTTTAACGCAAAATAAAACGCTGTCTTCACAAATCAATCAATCCATCAATCAATTTATACAGAAGACAGCACAATCTATATTAACGCCTAGCACCTGCAGAACGTATTATATTTATAATTTCGCGCCTGTCAGGATCTTGAGACCTAAGCCCGCAGTATCTCGCCTCAGCAAGCGGAGTCCTTAACGTTTTATCACGTGCATTAACATCAACTCCGAATGCAATTATAGCTTTTACCACTTCAGGCCGTCCGCCCCTTATCGCAGAATTCAAGACTCCCGCGGCAAATTTCGGTGATTTCGCAAGGTCAAGCCCGGCTTCTTTTGCTGTATTCATTAATAGTTTTATCACTTCAAGGTCAGGATTATTAAACGCAGCAACAATTAAAGCCTGTTCACTCAAGACCGAGCCGACACTAAGAGATTCGCGTATTTCCGTTAAAGCTGCTTTCTTGCAAAAAATAGCGAACTCCGCAGCATTCATTCTTGACGCTCCCATTGAACTAACAGGAGTCGAGAATACACCAACAATGACGCAAATTATCAGGATGAAGAGGAATTCACAGCGTCTCATGACAATAACCCCTCCTAAATAAAATTTTACTGGCAGCGATAATTATAACATTTTAGAAAAAAATACAGCCCTCCAGTTTTCACCAGAAGGCTATTAATAAATATTTTAGATTGGTAGTGTAAATATATTTTATGCGATAATTGCTTGTGCTTCCTGTTGAATTTGCTTGAGATGTTCAGGGCTCACAAAACTTTCTGCGTATAATTTGCAAATATTTTCAGTTCCTGAAGGTCGAGCAGCAAACCACCCGTTTTTAGTCGTAACTTTCAGGCCGCCGATTGATGCATTATTTCCGGGTGCTTTCGTGAATTTCGCCGTAATTTTGTCGCCCGCGAGTGTATCAGCCTTAATATCATCAGGTGATAATTTGCCGAGTGCTGATTTTTGCTCAGGAGTCGCCGGTGTGTCGATTCGTGCGTAAAAACTTGTGCCGTATTTCGCTTTGATTTCGTCATAATGCTGGGCGGGATTCTTGCCTGTTACTGCTGTGATCTCGCAAGCAAGTAAATCCATAATTATGCCGTCCTTATCAGTCGTCCATACTGAACCGTCCTTACATAAGAAAGAAGCTCCCGCGCTCTCTTCTCCGCCAAAGCCCATTGAGCCGTCAAGCAAGCCCTCAACGAACCATTTAAAGCCGACTGGGACTTCACATAATTTGCGGCCGATTCCTTCTGTTACTCGGTCAATTATTGAACTTGAGACTACAGTTTTGCCGACTGCTGCATAAGGCTTCCAACCTGTGCGGCTCGTGAATAAATGCTGAACAGCTACGGCCAAATATGCGTTTGGATTCATGAGTCCTTGAGGCGTTACTATTCCGTGCCTGTCATAGTCCGTATCATTTCCGAACGCTATATCATATGAATCTTTTAACTTGATTAGATTCGCCATAGCAAACGGTGATGAACAGTCCATTCTGATTTTGCCGTCATGATCGGGGGGCATAAATGAAAATGTCGGGTCTAAATTCGGGTTAACGACTTCAAGATTTTGGATCCCGTAAATTTCCGCGATTGGCTTCCAGTAATAAATCCCCGAACCTCCTAAGGGATCCGCACCGATATGGAGTCCTGATTTTGCGATTGCTTCCATGTCGACAACTGCAGCAAGTGCCTTAACATACGGAATAACATAATCCATAAAGTGAACATTTTCAAGTTTAATAGCGCGTTCAAAGGGAATTCTCTTGATTGATTTATACTCGCCGGACTTGATTAATTCATTCGCCCTGTTTTGAATCTTGCTGGTAATTTCCGGGCTTGCTGGGCCTCCGCTCGGCGGGTCGTATTTGATTCCTCCATCAGTGGGCGGATTGTGTGAAGGAGTTATTACCATTCCGTCAGCTTCTTTGTTGCCGGGCGTCCTGTTATGTTCGAGAATTGCGCGTGATACAACAGGAGTCGGAGTCGGTGCAAAATTTTCCTGCAAAATTATTTCTACTCCGTTTGCTGCTAAGACTTCAACGCATGTTCTCATAGCCGGCTCGCTCAATGCGTGAGTGTCTGCCCCGATGTATAACGGCCCGGGGATTTTCTCGGCTGTCCTGTGCTCGTAAACGGCCTGGGCAATTGCCATAATATGAGCCTCGTTAAAGCTGTGAAGTGCTGAACTCCCGCGATGTCCTGAAGTTCCGAATGAAACCTGCTGAGTCTTATCATCAGGATTCGGGGCGAGCGTGTAATAATCGCTGATTAAAGAGGGAATATTTACTATTTTCTTTTCCTGCATAAAATAGGCCTCCGTTCGTGATAAAAAATTTTATAATTTTACGTGAATATCAGAATTATACATTAAACGCCCCAGAATGTTACACCCCTTTTTGTGCCCTCGTAGAATTCTATAATATGGCAAATTTCGGGAATATATTCTGATTTATGCTTTATTGCGTGATTGAGCGAGTCCGTAAATCTTGAATCTTTTCGATAAAGCCAGCGGTAAAATTTATAGATTTCTTTGCGGGTCTCACTTGTAAAGCCTGCACGCTCAAGTCCGACTTTATTTAAGCCCGTTAATCTTAATGGATCGCCCGATGCCAAAGTATAATGCGGAATATCTTTAACGACTCTATAAAGCCCGCCTATCATGCAAAAATCGCCGATTCTCACAAATTGATGAACTCCAGCCATGCCGCCGAAAACTGTATGACTCCCGACACTGACAAAACCTGAAAGCCCGACTTTATTAGCAACTGTAACATGATTCCCGACGTGGACATTATGCGCAAAGTGAACGCCGTCCATGATAAAACAATCATCGCCTACAACTGTCTCATTTCCTTCACCGGTCGCGCGGTTCATGGTAACATTTTCGCGGATTAAATTATTATTGCCGATTCTCAAGTATGAAATTTCGCCTTTGAAGCCGTGATCTTGAGGTTCTCCGCCGAGCGCAGTATATTCATGAATCCTGCAATTTTCGCCGATTGATACATAATCATGAACGCTGACATATGCCCTTAATTCTGTATTCGCGCCGATTTTAACGTGTGAATCAATCAAACAAAACGGGCCGATAATTACTCCGTCATCTAATTCTGCTTTACTAGATACTATTGACGTGGGATGTATTTTAACGCTCAAAACTTTTTAAGCCTCCTTTTTCGTGAGAGTACTGCCCAGCATAAATAAGAATTCGCCCTCTGCTACGATTTCGTCATTTACATAGCCTGTAACTTTTGCCTTACCTGAGACGCTGCGGACTTTGAGTAATTCTGCCTTAGTTACGAGAATATCACCGGGCTTGACGGGCTTTCTGAATCTAGCGTTATCTATTCCGGCAAGAAATGCGATTTTGTCGAGTCCTTCTTTACCGAGCTTGAGTCCTACCATTACAGAAGCAACTTGTCCCATACTCTCAAGAATCATGACTCCCGGCATTGTAGGATCTCCGGGAAAGTGTCCCTGGAAAAACGGCTCATTAATAGTAACATTCTTATAGCCTGTTATATGCATGTCATCATATTCTGTGATTCTGTCTACCATTAAGAACGGATAACGCTGCTTTAAAATTTTCATGATTTCCAGTATATCAAGCATAAATAAAATTATTCTCCTCTCAACTTTTGCGCGAGTTTCAGGTGTAAATCATGGCCTGCTCTCACTGCGATTATATGTGCTTTAAGGGGGCGGCCTATTGCTGCTAAATCCCCTGTTAAATCTAAAATTTTGTGCCGGACGAACTCATTAGTAAATCTCAAACCTCCGGCAGCTTTGACTCCTGATTCAGATATTAATATTGCATTATCAAGAGAACCGCCTAACGCCATTCCATGAGAACGCAAAAAATTTATATCTGACTCATATGCGAATGTCCGGGAACTTGCAATCTCGTTAAAATAATTTTCCGGCGAATAATCATAATCAAAAATTTGCGCGCCTATATATTTATACTCAACTGAATATGTTATGTGCAAATTCTCACAGGGGAAGGCCGCTATAAATCTTGTCTTGTCATCGCTTGAAATAATAACAGGCTGTGAAATCTCAAGAGCATTAATATTATTTTCTCGTGATCTATCAGAGTGAGTCATTATTTCATCACAGATTAATTTTGAGCAGCCATCCAACGCCGGCATTTCTCCGCCTCTTACTGTGAGTTTCACTCCTGACCAGATTCCAAGACCTGCTAAACCTGATAAAACATGCTCGCAAGTTTTTATTTTCGAGTCATCGCTGAAAATATAATCAGATCCCCGATTAGTGCCTGAAAGTTTAAATTTTCTTAGCGGCAGCTCGTGAATGTCATTACTCATTATAATTTCAGGAGAGTCACACGGCGAAATTACTAACTCGCAATCTTGGCCGGAGTGAAGCCCGACACCCTTTAATAATATTGTCCCGTTAAGCGTCATTTTTTTGCAATTTTTTCTCCAGCATTCTCACACGTTTATATAAAGCTGGTAAATCTGCTGCTAAAACTAGCGCGCGTTTTGCCTCGTTATGATTTCTCGCAGGGAAGCCTGACACAATAGAACCGGGCATAATATCATTTGTAACGCCTGAACGTCCCGCAATAATTACGCGTTCTCCGATATGAACATGATCCGTAATTCCTGCCTGCACTGAAATTGTAACGTTGTCATCAATAATAGAACTTCCGGCGATTCCCGACATTGAGCAGATTATACAATTCCGCCCGATTTTCACGTTATGCCCGATTTGAACTTGATTATCAATTTTTGTGCCGCTGCCTATAACAGTGTCATTCATTGCGGCCCGGTCAATAGTTGTGCAGGCTCCTATTTCGACATTGTCGCCGATTATGACTCCGCCGGTTTGAGGAATCTTCACGATTGAGTCATTATCACGGACAAATCCGAATCCGTCGCAGCCTATCACAGCACCGGAATGAATCAAGCAATTTTGCCCGACTCTGACATTTTTTAGCAAAACCGCGTGAGGTTCAATAATGCTGCCTGACTCGATTACGCAATTTTCACCTATAAAAGCAAACGGGGCAATATATGAATCACCAGCAATTTTTGCACTTGAATCAACATAAGCGCGTGAATCAATTCCCGTTAATTTTTCGTGAGCAGGCTCGAATAAAGCTAATAATTTAGGCAGTAAAGCCCGTGGATCTTTGCAAGAAATTCCGCTGCGGGTAGGTGAGAATAAATCTTTTTTTGCGGCGATCGGTATATCAGGGCTCAAATTTTCGATTGCCTTAGAGTCCCATATCACACAGAGCGAGTCTTTATCCGAGTCTTCAGGGCTTGAGATTCGCTTTATATCGCGTTCAGGATTGCCGACGATGCTAATTTTTGGATCATTTAATTTTGCGGCTATTTCAGATAATAAAATAATAATCTCCTCCAAACTATAAAAAATTTTACAAATGCCATAATCCCCTAAGGCCGAATTTATCATCATGAGAGTTATTATAATAAAGCTCAATAGAAACATGTTCATCGAGTCTATAACCGAGTGCGGCCTCATGCTGCTTTAAATTTGGACTCCAACGCCACCAGCCATAGGGACGGCGAATTTTTACGGGTATATACTGCGCTCTGATAAAGTATTCATTTTCCGGCCATTGAACTTCAACACCAGCCCAGAAATTATTTAATAATTCAAATCTTGCTCCGAGTCTGCGTGTAAAGTCAAAATTATTCAGCGAAAAAATTAATTCCGTGTAAATTTCTGCCCAGTTCAAATCCGGCCTATATCCAAAAAATATTCCTGCTTCGGGATATTTGCCTTCAATTCCTGCATAAGCCGCGACCCACATTTGAAAGGTGAATCTCTTGCTGTCTACATTTGCATTTATTCCTGAAATTTTGCCGGGTGAAAAATTTATATTTACGTTTGCCCTGAGATTTTCAACTGCGTGTTTATCTTCTAAGAATTCACGGGCGGAGCGTTCAATGTCGCTTTTATGGAGTTCTGCCCATTTTACAGGAATCCCTATCAGCGGCGCGAGTTCAGGCAGTAATTTTGCTTCTAAATCAGATTGAAACATTGCCGGTATAGTCCGCGAATATAAAACGGGTTTTACTGCTAAGATCATATCAGTTCCGGGCCTGAAAGTTATATTTATGCGCGTTGAGTTTTCCGATAAAAAAATTTGCTGCGAGAACTCCCAGCCGGGTAATTTATTATTTATTATTTTGCTGACTGCCTCTTTCAAAGCCACGTCTGACCATGTAAAGGCATTTTGCGGCAAATCCTTAACGAGATCAAAAATTTCTGCGTCCATGCTTGCAATATCTTCACGAAACCATTTCGCGGCCATTTCTCGTAATTCAGGGACAATTAAATTTATTTCGGGCTTAATTATTTGGCTCATAATGGGAGAAAATTTTACTTCAGGCGAGTTATTTACGAGTTTGACTCTCACTGTGTAACCGGCAAAGAGTCGCGACGCAACAAGAGTTAAAGTTCCTTCACTGTCAATTTCGGGCGAGTCAGGAATCTCCGACCATACAGCCGAAAGACTCCGAGTTACTGCACTTTCCAGCCAAGCGGGGACTCCTGAAACGCTCAAAGCATGACAAGGACTCGAATAATAAAGCGAGAAGGAGAAAATCAGCGCAAAAATTATTATTACATTAAAACATTTCGCCGAATCCGAAATAAGTCTTGCTTTCCTCTTTACCGTGAGCATAATCAACTCTAAGATTTCCGAACGGAGTTTTTACTCTTACGCCGATCCCGTAATCATCATGATAATCACTCCAGTTAAATGACTCGTCAGCGTTGCCGATGTCATAAAATGCTACGAGCGATAACATTTGATTTATGGGCATTCTTATTTCAAAGTTGCCTAAAAACATTTTGCTGCCCTCAAATGAGCGTGAATTATAGCCTCGTAAAGAACTCATGCCGCCGAGTGAATATCTTGCAAACGCCGGTAATTCGTCTTCAGTTGATGAGCCTATTCTGAGTCTTGCTGCAAATAATAACGGGTTCTCATCAGTCCAGTTAAAATCGTTGTCAGTTATTCCGGCTGCTACTTTATTCAGTGAAGCATAAAATCTCGCTTGAGTCCAATATTTAGTATAGCTAAAATCACCGCCTAAAGCCTCAACAGCCTGCTCGATGCCTATTTCCCAGACAAAGCCCTTAGGATATGAAGCGTACTGATCTAATTTATTCCATGTGAGTAAAAGCTCGAAAGTTTGATTATTGCCCTGCCAGATAGTCAAGTCATCAATATAGCCGGGTACAGCATTATGAATGTCATCATATTCTGCGTGCTGATGTCTGACAGTAAAGAACCAGCTCCAATTCTCATTTGCAAATTTCTTGCCGATTCCAGCGAAAACCGTCCAGCTTTTCTCGTCAAAATCAAATTGTCTCTGAGCCTTCTTATAATAATATCTATCATCATAAGTTAAATAGCGCGCGCCTATTCTCCATCCGAAAGTTTTTGCGTCCATATAGGGATTTGATAATGTGAGCCAGTAACTTGCTTCTCTGCCCTCGTTAAAGCCGACTTGTAAGTTTACAGCCCTCCCGCCTAAATTCGTCTCGCTGTAAGTCAAGCCGCCCGCTAATCCGCTTTCAGATCCGTATGCGACATTTAACCCGATTGAAGCCGTTCGCTTTTCTTTAACAGTCAAAATCAAGTCAACAGTATCGTCAACATTTTCGGGAATATCAAAATTTACGTTGACATCTTCAAAGAATCCCATGCTCTGCAATCTGCTTAATTGATGCCTGAATCTGGTAGCATTGAAAATATCGCCCTTTTTCAGCTTGATTTCGCGCCTGATTACATAAGTTTTTGTGCGTTTATTGCCCTGTATAATTACATCTCCGACTTTAGGCTCTAAAATTGTAACGTAGATATTACCGCCCTGAATCTGAACATCTGAGACTCTTACCATGACAAAGCCGTCTTTGTGATAGCGTTCTTGAATCCTGTCTAAGTCATTGCGGAAAAATGTTCTGTTAAAAACTGTTCCGACCTGCGAGAAAACATCTTCCATTAATTTTTCGCTCGTGTAAATAGAATTGCCGGTGAAATTAATAGATTCAATAATGGGATTTTCCTGCACAGTGAACATTACAGCAGCCCCGCCGCCTTCAGGTTTCAAATCTACATCGACGAACGAGAAAAAGCCTTGATCATAAATTGCCTGTACATCCGCTTGAATCATATCCCTGCTTAAAAATTTGCCCGGCTTTGAGTCGACGACATTTAATATATACTCGCTGGTAATTTGAGAGTTGCCTGTTACTCCGACTGAAGTAATTTGTATTTCCGGGACTTCTTCAGCGTGTGCAGCTATGATAAAACTTGCCGCAAATATAGCCGTCAACACAAATATTAAAATTTTCTGCCTCATGATTGAATTTGATTCTCCCCTTCTCATATTTTATTAGTGCGCTTGAATTTATTTATTATTTATAATAACTGTCTTGTTACCCTTTAAAGCTCGTTCTCCCGTCTGCATTAACGTGAAAACTTGATCATATGGAACTTTTTTATTAATTGCTTGAACTTGATTCACCGGTGCGGGCTTTATTGCTGACTCATCAGGCTTAAGGGGTTTATTTGCGAGTCGTCTTGCTTTCTTATTAATTGCCTGAACTGGTGCGGGCTTTTTCTCGATTATTTCATGCTGCGAGTTCTCACGAATTATTATAATAGGCTCGGCGAGAACTATTTTATTTGAGTCTTGATTTATGAGAGATACAGGCGGAGTCAATTCCCTAGAAATAGGCACAACCGAGAATAACACGATCAATAATGCGAGAAATACAACGCGCGGGAATAATTCAAAAAATTTTGCGAACGGGTTTATCTTGACTCCCGAACATTTTGTAAAAACGTCTTGGCGCAAATCTTCCAAATCTGCACGGGCGCATTCAGCATCCATTAAGGCGATTTCCATAGCCCCCTGACTGTATGAACTCTTCAAACGCTCAAGCCATCGGACAATTCCCGCGACTCTCTTATCTACTAATGCATGTCTCAAAAAATATTACACTCCTTTATGATTGCGCGAGACCCAGCCAGCCTCGAATTTTTGCTATTGCTGCACGTCTCAATCTATAAACATGGCTGACATCTAATTTTTTCTCAATTGCTACATCTTTAGGCTTCTTGCCCTCGAAAAATAGAGCTGAAACAATTTCGGCTTCTTTTCCGTCAAGTTTCTTGATACTCTGAGCAACGTCAAGCCACTCATCATTATTATCACTGTCTGAGTTATTTTCTTCGGCCATAACAAGCCACTCATCAGGAACAGGGAGGGGGGCTTTTTTCTCGCTGCGTTCCAACATGTTAATAATTTGCCCGTGAATCTTGTGATATGCATATGTCGAGAATTTGAATTCACGTTCGGGCTCAAATTTATCAACTGCACGAATAAGAGCTAACATGCCTTCTTGAATAATATCCTGCTTTAATTCATTATCAGTAACGTGAATCTTCCCGGCAATCCAGAAGACAAGCGGCCTATAAGCTACGATTAATTCTTCACGAGCTTCAATATCACCGTGTGTGCAAAGCTGCCATAAATTTTTCTCGTGTTCGGGATCTAAGCTCATATTGTTACGCCCTCCCAGACCGGCATTTTAACGCCCGACTCGCCTGCTCTAACGTGTAAATCATCATTTGAGAATACAAGACAGGGGCGGCCTTTACGCATTTCTACACCGCTTATAGAACAATTAGACACGTCCATATTCCAAACTTTATGAGGATTCAAGCCGGTGAATACAGCATATAAAGCTCGCATTATTCCGCCGTGAGATACGACGACTATATTTTTATATGAACCGTCCAAGAAAGTTTTTACAGCTCGTGAAAGTCTTGTATAAATCTGTTCCCATGTCTCTGCACCTTCAGGAGGATTGAAAAATGGATCTGCCCGCCATTTCGCAAATTTTTCGTGCTGTTCCCGTTCAAGTCCTGCGATTGATTGACCTTCCCAGCCGGCAAAATTTATTTCCTGAAGTTCGGCCAAGACTATAGGCTTTATATTTACGCGTTCTCCTATTGCGTTTGCTGTGTATAAAGCTCGATCTAACGGGCTTGTGTAAATGACTTCAGGCGGCCAAGACTCGAGTCTTAATGCTAAAGAATGCGCCTGCCTCTTCCCCTCTTCTGTGAGCTGAACATTTGTCCGACCCTGAAAGCGATATTCTTTATTCCATTCGGTTTGGCCATGCCGTGCAAGAATAACGCGACGAGGTATTTTATTATTATTATCTGCCAATTTTTTCAGCTCCTCCTGACCTGATTATTTATTTAGTAGTTATACTTAACGATTTTATTTTACGTAATTATAGCATGTAAGTTTTTCACTATGTGAGTTATTACAGGAAATATTTATTATTGCGAATAATTTGCGGCTTTCACGAGGGAGCAAAATTTTATGAAGTCATGATATTATCAGGTGTGAAAAATTTATTATTATGCGAGAAATATTTTAATACGAACAATTTATTATGCGAGATATAATGCTGATTTTACGAAACGAGAAAAATTTTATACAAGCATGATATTATCAAGTATGAAAAATTTATTATGCGAACTCGCGAATTTCACGGGGCAAAATATTTATACATGTTCACGCAAAATATATTAATTAGGAGGCATTTATACTTGCTAGAAAATATAAATTTACAGCTCAGGCCGGAAGAAATAGCAGCTTTGAAATTAAGACAGCTTTACGGGCAATACGGCTATTTATTTTACAGGATGAGCAGATTTGAAGAGTATGATTTTTACGCTGATAAGAAGGATTTCTTGACAACCGGCAAAATTTTAACGTTCACGGACATTAACGGCAAATTAATGGCTCTGCGTCCTGATGTAACACTTTCGATTATTAAGCACATTAAAGAATTACCCGGCCAAGCTCAAAAATTTTTTTATGACGAGAAAATTTACAGAGTCCCGAAAAACGCAAATAATTTCAGGGAATTATCACAGGTCGGAATTGAATTTATAGGCGCGCTTGACTCGGAAAATATTCATGAAATCATAGAGCTTGCTGTAAAGAGTTTAAAAACTTTATCAAACGGGCGGCGTTATGTTCTTGATATTGCGGACGCTGGAATAATTGCGAAATTTATAACTCATAATAAACGCTCAATCATGGAATGTATATCAGGAAAAAATATTCACGGACTCAGAGATTTAAACGCTCCCGACGAAATTATAAAACTCATGACGGGCGAAAATGTCCCGGACGAACTTGCAGAAATCAAAAAATTTTATCCCGACATAATTAATATAGACTTCTCAGCAGTAAGCAATCTAAATTATTATAACGGGATTATATTTCGCGGCTTCATTGAGGGAGTCCCTGACATTATTTTATCGGGCGGCCAGTATGATAATTTGCTGCACTCAATGGGATATAAATATTCTCAAGCTATGGGCTTTGCTGTTTATCTTGACGCACTGGAGGGGACTATAAATTGATTAATATCGCGTTACCTAAAGGCAGACTCGGCGTGAGAGTCTATAAACTTTTCGAGAGTGCAGGCTATGAATTTCCGGGAATTCTTGACAATAACCGCAAATTAGTATTCGAGAATGAAAAATTAAATATGCGTTGTTTCTGGGTGAAGCCTTTTGACGTGCCCGTTTATGTCGAGAGAGGGACGGCCGATATTGGCTGTGCCGGTAAAGATATTTTACTGGAACGCAGCCCGGATGTTTACGAACTTGAAGACTTGAAAGCCGGTTTTTGCCGCATGGCAGTAGCTGCTAAGAATGATTTTATTGACGATGAGTCAAAAATTTTGCGGGTCGCTACTGAATTCCCGAATATAGCGCAGAATTATTATTCAAGTCAGGGCCGCGAGATTGATATTATAACTTTGCGGGGATCTCTTGAACTTGCGCCGGTGCTGGGACTCTCTGATGTCATAGTTGATATAGTAGAGACCGGGACAACTTTACGCGAAAATAATTTACACGTTATAAATTATATTGCGGATTTGAGCGCGAGATTAATTGCTAACAAGTCAGCTTATAAATTTAAGTGTGATGCTATTAACGAAATAATAAAAACTTTGAACAAGGAATAAATATCGGGGGGCGG
>JAFSWW010000066.1 GCA_017444345.1 Synergistaceae bacterium
AAATTGGAATCGGCTGGCGTTTATGTTCGCTGCGTCTTCTCATTACGTCGATTCTTTCACGTGCATTAGAATCGTTAATATTTCCGGTCGCTAAATACTCGTCTAATACTTCATAAGTAAATCCCATGTCGCCCTCGTCCGTCTGACCCTGATAGAGTCCTGCACTGGGAGCCTTGTTAATAATTTTTTCGGGAACGTGTAGAATTTTTGCGAGTTCTCTAATATCACGCTTTAAGAAATTTGCGAGCGGCATTAAATCAACGCCGGAGTCCCCGTATTTAGTAAAATATCCTGTTTCATACTCGGATTTGTTGCTAGTTCCGCAGACTAATAAATTTTTTGTCTGACCCAGTGCGTAAAGTGTGAGCATTCTTAGACGTGCTTTGAGATTTGATTTAGCGAGCTGCGTAATTTCTTCATTGAGAGAGTCAAGAATAATATCATACACTCCCGATAAATCAACGAGCTTGAATGAAATATCTAATTTTTCAGCTAATAATCTTGCGTCGGCTTCGTCATCGTCAATGCTATGACAGGGCATAATTACACCGAACACTCCGGACTTCCCTAGGGCTTCACGGCCAAGTGCGGCGAGAACGGACGAGTCAATCCCCCCTGAAAGTCCTAAAATTATTCCCTTAGCTCCGGCTTTGCTGACTTGTTGACAGAGCCATTTTTCACATTGAATTATTATATTTTGCACGATAAAAAAATTCCCCTCGATAAAACTTGCTTGTAATTATACACTCATATAGCTTGATAGAACGAAAAAATATTTATTTATGTGATATATAATAGTGTCATTCAGAAATATTTTAGAGATTTTCACACGAGATAAACGCAAATTTTACAGCTGCGAAAATATTATATAATTATGCCCGTTGCAAAGATTGACGCAAAAATTTTCACACGAGACAAGCGCAAATTTTACAGCTACAAAAATATTATATAATTATGCATGTTGCCAAGATTGACGCAGAAATTTTCACACGAGATAAAGCGAGAAAGAATACAAATTTTACAGCTACATTTACAGCTACAAAAAGTTAATCTAATCGCGCTGATATAAAGCATTCACACATAAAAAATTTTTACATATATCGACAAAAATATAATTATAATGCTTGCTTTGATTCACACTCTCACACATAATATTTATAAATTTTTATGGAGGGAATTTATTTAATTATGCGGCAAAAATTTTTGACAGGTTTATTAATTATCGCGTTAATTTTATTTGCTGGAAGTGCTTGGCCTGATTTCGGGAGTTTTTCCGGAAATTCTGATTACGGCGGCGGGGGCAGTTCGTCAAGTTCAGAAAGCAGTGGCGGCGGCTCATACAGTTCGTCAAGTTCGGGGGGCGGCTCAGATTTTAATTTCAGCTCATTTGCAGGGGGCGTAACAACAGGGGCATTACTTGATGACGATGATAATTTTTCTGCGCTTGTCGGAGTAATTGTATTTATATTTATTGTCTATATGATAATTAAGAGCATGAATGCAAAGAAAGAAGCTCGGCGGATAATTCCCATAAATGTTACACCGGCTATGAATTTGCACCCGATTAGCGAATATTTAAGACTTGACCCGAATTTTAACGAGTCAGCAATTAAGAGTCTAATATCAAATTTATACGTTCAAATGCAAGACACTTGGCACGCTAAAGACATAAGCCCATTACGGCCATACATGACAGATGAGTTTTTCTCACAGATGGACAGACAATTAAACGCTTTCAGACTCTCAAACAAGACCGATTACACGGAAAATATTGCGGTCTTAGGCGTAAATCTTAAAGGCTGGCGGCAATATAACGGCATGGATTATATAATAATAGGCTTGACATCGCGCATAGTTTCTTATGTACTCGATGACAGGACGGGCGAATTATTATCAGGCGACAAGAACCGCGAAAAATTTATGGAATATGAAATAGAATTATCGCGAAAATCAGGAGTTATTACGAGTGCACAAAAAGATGAGACTCATTCTGAAAGATGCCCACATTGCGGCGCGCCTTTAAAGTTAAATGCCTCGGCACAATGCGAATATTGCGGGAGTGTTGTAACTCGTGTTAATATTGACTGGGCAATTTGCAGCATGAAAGGAATTTCACAGAGAACAGCATAAAAAAATTTTGATATAATACAGTGCTATATCCAAATAATAATAAATTTTAAGGAGGCTGATTTTAACAATGAACGATATTAAATCGCTTCAGGAAGAATTAACAAGTATGAACTATGATTCTTTAGCAGCCCTGTTTGATCCTTACATCCCCCCCCGGTAAATTAAGGAAAATTGTATTTGTAGGGGAACAGTTATCGGGTAAAAGCACTGTTATTAATTCACTGCTGGGACGTAAAATAATCCCTGAAAGTATATTCACTTGTGAATGTAAATTTGAGATTTTGCCGTCAAATGAGAATGCTTTGATTCTCCCTGAAGGAACAAGGGAAGATTTATCGCAAATTGATGAGTTAAGCGAAACAAATTCAAGTCTTGTAGTTCACGCGGACTCGCAGTATTTATCTGAAAATGGACTCGAGTTCGCCGAATTCCCCGCCTCAAGTGTTCTGAATCAAGATATTTCACACTTGATTGAATGCTATAAATCTGACGCTGTAGTGTTGATTCTCACTGCTGATAAATTCATGAGTCAATCCGAGCAAAATTTTATCGCAAATTATATCAAGTATATAAACTCGCGAAAATTATTTATTGTAATTAATAAACTTTCACTCTTTGACGAATCAGAACACGAAAAAATTAAGAATTATGCAGCCCAGAAAATTGCGGGAATTTGTCCGGGAGTAAAATATATTTTTGCTGACTCTGACTCATGGCAGGACAAAGCACGCAGAGAAATTATTAACACAGCAAATGATAATACGCCTCGAAATCTTGAAAGCATGAAAATTTTTATAGCCTCGCAGCTGGATAAAGATTTAGACTCTCTCAGGAAAGAGGCCGAGAAAAACCGTATTGCTTCAATTAATAATAATCCCGAATCGCGTGATTTCATAATACAATCTGATAATGCGCGCACAGAGTTCGGCAGGCGTGAAATAAAAACGGTCGAGCTAATCAACGGTTATATTAAATCAGAGATTCAGAAAATTATTAAATCTCCAGCTAATACGAATATAACCGGCCAAATAAAAAATATAGCCCAGAATGCCGCAGAAAAAGTAGTACAGAGACTCAATAATGATATAAGCTGCTTATCTGCTGTACTTGAGAGAAATCTAGATCTCGGAAAAATCAGCCCGGTTGATATTGATATAATTAATGTAGATAACAAAGCTGATTTTAATAATAACTCACTTGGTAAATACGCAAATACGGCTCTCTATGGAGGTTCAGCAGGCGGAGTAATAATTTCTGCGTTGTTAGCTAAATATTTCGGAATAATGACGGGAATAATACCCGGACTTATCATAATGAGCGCGGGTGCATTCGGTCATCACGTAATGAAATCAGACGCACAAATTAAAGCCGATCAAGCACATACAGATTTAAATCTTGCTATTTCTGAATGTGAAGATAAAATTATACAAGCTGTAGATAACGAAATAAAGCGCATTTACGGCCATGTATTAACGGTCTTTAACAAGAATGCGGACTCGGAACTTGCTAGAAAAGTTATAGATTATTCGGCAAACTCTCAGGACTATGAGAAAATTTCAGCTCTTGAGAATTTATCAAGACACCTAAAAGGAGCGTGATATTATGGCTATTGATGTAAGAGAAATACAGGAAAAACGCGACTCAATCAGTGCAATAATTCAATCTGCAGCAGAAATATTAAATAAAGCTGTACAACTCGGCACCGGCTTTAATGATCAAGATAGAGACAACTTACAGCTTCAAGCTAAGGCCATCAAAGAAGATGCATTCAAAATTGTAGTTGCCGGAGAATTCAAAAACGGTAAAAGCACATTTGTTAATGCTATTATAGGCAAAAAGATAATGCCCGAAGATACTTTGCCATGTACCGGCACAATCACTGAAGTTAAATACGGTTCTCAGGAAAAGGCCGAGATCTATTTTCTTGATCCATTGCCTGAAAAAATTTCGCCGTTTATCCCCGATAAAGTCAAGGCACATATAAATAAATATCGCTCTGGTCAAATTCCGCCCCTGAGTCTCACTGTTAGAGAATATCAAGAATGTGTCAGAATTCCTGAAGATGAAGCAGACTTGCAAGCAAAATCACTCGAATTAATGCCGTTTAGCCACGCTGTAGTATATTATCCTTTGGACGAACTCAAGAACGGAATTAATATTATAGACACCCCCGGCCTAAATGAAGATCCTAGACGTGAAGCAATAACTAAAAGCTATATCGGTAAAGCTAATGCAGTTATATTCGTGTTTAAGTGTCCGAAATATCAAGGCATGAACGACGAAAATTATATTAATAATATTATCAGGGTTGCAAGCAAAGATATTTTCTTTGTATGTACATTTCTGGATCAGGTTAAATCTGATGATAGAGAACGCCTTGCAAGACGTGCAGCAAATTACTTGAAAAATTTCACAGATTTGGGCGAGTCTGCTGTCTTCCTTGTAAGCTCAACAGAGGGGACTAATATTAACGAGTTTAGCGAGGCACTGTCAAATTATCTCAAGAATCAAAATGTCGCACTTAATACTCTCAGGAATATACGCGGAAAAGTTTTAGCCTGCATAAAAGGTATTCAAAGCAGCATAAAAATTTATTCGTCAGCACTCGGAAGCGATCTCAATCAACGCAGAGAAATTTTACAAGCCGCAAACTTAATCTTAAATGAGGCCGAGTCAAAGAAAAAATATATCGTAGACAGACTCAATAGCGCATGTGATAAATTATTAACTAATGTAGTAAATTCATTAGGCGAGAAATATACGAAAATTTTACAAGAGCAAATACCCTCGTTCGTAAGTCAAATGGAGCTGCAAAATAAAATAACTCTTGCTTTCTGGAATAATGACCGGCAAAGAGAAGCAATTAAGCAGGAAATGAGCGGCAAGCTGAAAACTTTCTTTGATGCGGAAATATCTAAATGGGCAGATTCAGATTTGCGTTCAATCATAGAAAAATTTGCCAATAATCTCCGTAAAGAACTTGAGAGCGAGCTTAAAGATTTTTACGCTGTAATTAACAAATTTGACTATAATATAGGCGACGTTGAAGTCAATGCACAAAAAGATTCTATTCTTGACCGTCTCGGAGGCAAAGCAATACTAAAAGGAGCAGCAGTAGCTGGAACAGGTTATACTCTTGCGGGATTTTTGCTGGGATTTGGATCTGTCAACACTGTAATCGGAGGGGCAATAAGCACTATTCTGTCTACATCAACAATATTTCCACCTGTGGCTATTGCGGCTGCTATTGCTGCGGCTGTTTATGTTGCATTCAATTTATGGACATACAGTGATGACGCGACAAAAAAATTTAAGCATCAAGTTCAAATCTCATTTGTTGACTCTATGCTCAAAGAAAAGGACAATAACTGTAATAATTATGCGTCTGGACTTATTAACAATTTCAAGAAACAACTTACTCCTATTAAAGAAGGTCTGGAAGCCGAGATTGCCGAAAAACGCAGCATAGTGAAAGCTCTGGAACGGGACATTAACAGCGCACAAGAAAAACGCGATAGGAAGTCCCAAGAATTGAACGGTCTAATCACAGAACTTGATATACAAAGCAGCAAACTCAATAATTTGAGCCTATAAGAATCGCAAAATCCCGGGAGTGTTATTCAAGCTCTCGGGGAAAATTTTATAAGGAGTTATTTATGTACGTTAATGCAGAATCAAGAAATATACGGGCACAATGCAGTGAGCTCGCAGAAATTATTAATGAATTAATAAATATATTACTCAATGCTGAAAAATTCGGCCTTAGTTTTGATGATGAACAGGATACATTAAAAACTTTCTACAGAGTAACAAAAGCATATTCTGAAGCGTTTAAAATTGTTGTAGTCGGGGAATTCAAAAATGGTAAGAGTACATTTATTAATGCAATTCTCGGAAAAAAAATAATGCCTGAAGATATTTTGCCGTGTACTGGAACAATTACCGAAATAAAATACGGTTCTCAGGAGAAAGCAGAGATTCATTTTCTTGACCCACTGCCTGAAAAAATTTCGCCGTTTATTCCCGATAAAATAAAGCCGCATATAAATAAATATCGTCCCGGTAAAATCCCCCCGCTAAATCTCACTGTTAAAGAATATCAAGAATGTGTCAGAATTCCTGAAGATGAAGCAGACTCGCAAGCAAAATCACTCGAATTAATGCCTTATAGCCGCGCTGTAGTATATCTTCCTTTGGAAATACTCAAGAATGACACTAATATTATAGACACTCCCGGACTAAATGAAGATCCTAGACGTGAGGCAATAACTATAAACTATATCGAACAGGCTGATATAATTATATTCGTGTTCAGGTGTCCGAAATATCAAGGCATAACTGACGAAATTTATATTAATAATATTATCAGGCCAATAACTAAAGAAATTTTCTTTGTATGCACACATTTTGACGAGATACCCGGCGAACATAAAGAATATCTTGAATATAGGGCAGTAAATTATCTCAAAAATTTTACAGATTTTGGCGAGGGCGGCGTTTTCCTTGTAAGCTCAACAGAAGGCCATAATATTAATAGATTCAAGCGGGCAATCTCAAATTATCTGCGAGATAAAAATGTAACTTTACAGGATCTCATGAGAATACGCGAAAAAATTTTTTCATGTATCAGCAGTATTAAGACTATAACAAAAATTTATTTGTCAGACTTAAACATTAGACTTGACAACTACAGCTATTTTTCACGGATAACAGAGTCAAATCTTCACAGCGCAGAAATAAAGAAAGCTGAAATCCTAGAATTATTAGATACAGCAATAGAACGATATGACTTATTCAATAAAATAATGATAATTCAAGCACTTACTCAGGATAAATACAGCAAGTTAGAGATAAGAAATATTATTAATTCTTTCATAAATGATTTATGCATGGACTTAGATGTAAATATAAGAGAGTTTTACGCCTTATCACGCAATACAAGCAGCACAAAAATAGATTTATGTATAAATTTTCCATATATGTTTGACGGCATTAGAGATATTGATTCAGACATAAAAATTGATACAACTTTCGGGACTTATGCTGAAGATATTTACAGAAAATATAAGAGCCTCGCTTATGATCATTAAAGAAAATATATCGGGAATACTTGATCTGGAATTTGCTAAGAGTCAAACTAAATCAAACGCAATAATTTCAGAATATAACAGCAAAGCAGCATATTATAAAATCCGGAGCCAAGAATTTAATGATTTCATGAATAAACTTGAGATTATGCGCATGAGACTCAAGAATTTACTTTTTTAGGCACAACAAAAAAATTCCCGGGAGTTTTTCAGGCTCCCGGGATAATATTATTTTTTCGCGAAATCTATTAATACATTCCGTCCATTCCACCCATACCGCCGGGCATTGCAGGGGCAGCTTCTTTCTTTTCGGGTTTGTCTGCTACGATTGCCTCTGTAGTAAGTACCATTGCCGCGATTGAACCTGCATTCTGTAAAGCTGAACGGGTAACTTTGACGGGGTCAATAATTCCTGCTGCTACCATGTCAGTATATTCGCCTGTTGCCGCATTGAGGCCGTGCCCTATTTTCTCACTGCGAACTCTCTCGACAACAACGTCGCCCTGATAGCCTGCATTCTCTGCGATTAAATATAACGGAGCTTTTAACGCGTCTAATACGATTCTTGCACCTGTCTTAACGTCGCCTGAAAGTTTTTCTACAAACGGTTCTAATGATGTCGCGCAATTGAGTGCAGCAACTCCGCCGCCTGCTACTATACCTTCTTCAACAGCCGCACGTGTAGCATTAAGAGCGTCCTCGATTCTGTGCTTTAATTCTTTCTGCTCGGTCTCAGTGGCTGAACCTACCTGAATTACAGCAACACCGCCGACGAGTTTTGCGAGTCTCTCGTGTAATTTTTCCTTGTCATAGTCAGAAGTTGACTCCTCGATTTCTTTGCGGATTTGTTTGGCTCTTGCTCTGATTTGTTCAGAATCTCCTGCGCCCTGTGTAATAGTCGTATCTTCTTTTGTGATTCTGACTTTCTTAGCGCGTCCGAGCATATTTAATTCCGTATTCTCAAATTTGAGGCCGACCTCTTCACTAATAACTTGTCCGCCTGTTACTATTGCTATATCCTGAAGCATTGCCTTGCGTCTGTCGCCAAATCCGGGAGCTTTTACCGCCGCAACCTGCATAACTCCGCGCAATTTATTAACAACGAGTGTTGCAAGTGCCTCGCCTTCTACATCTTCAGCGATAATAACTAAAGGCTTTCCTGTCTGTACAACTTTTTCGAGGACTGGGAGCAAGTCTTTAATATTGCTGATTTTAGCGTCATGAATAAGAATATAAGCATCATCGAAATTCGCTTCCATTCTTTCGCTGTCAGTTACCATATAGGGGCTTATATAGCCTTTATCAAATTGAAGTCCTTCTACCATTTCAAGAGTAGTGCCGACTGTCTGGCTGTCTTCAATAGTAATAACTCCGTCTTCACCGACTTTTGCCATAGCCTCAGAAATTAATTCACCGACTGCCGCATTATTTGCAGAAATTGAAGCAACTTGAGCGATTTTTTCCTTTTCCTTAACGGGGGTGCTTTGTTTCTTGAGTTCTTCAACTACGAAATCTATAGCTTTCTCAATTCCCTGACGCATTAACATACCATTTGCACCGGCTGCAACGTTTTTCATACCTTCACGGATAATAGCGCGTGAAAAAATTGTAGCTGTTGTAGTTCCGTCGCCTGCTATATCATTAGTTTTTGAGGCTACTTCTTTGAGTAATTGTGCGCCTGCGTTCTCAAATGGATCTTCGAGTTCGATTTCTTTAGCTATAGTTACTCCGTCATTTGTGATAGTTGGTGAGCCGAATTTTTTTTCAAGTACTACATTGCGGCCTTTGGGCCCTAAAGTTACGCCTACTATATCAGCAACTTTGTCAATTCCCCTGAGCATTGCTCTGCGGGCTTCTTCATTGAATGAAAGAATTTTTGCCATGATTATATTTCTCCTTCTTATAACTTATTAATTATTTCTCGATTATTGCGAGTACGTCTCTCTCGCTGAAAATTACAAGTTCTTCGCCGTCAATTTTTACTTCAGTTCCTGCGTATTTGCTGAATATGATTCTATCTCCGACTTTAACTTCAACGGGCTGTTTCTGGCCGTTATCTAAGATTTTGCCGTTACCTACTGCTATTACTTCGCCCTCAGTGGGTTTCTCTTTTGCTGTGTCGGGGAGAACGATTCCGCCTTTAGTTTTCTCTTCACGTGTTAGAACTTTTACAACTATTCTGTCGCCAAGCGGTTTAAGTTTCATAATTTCATGACCTCCTGATAAAATTTTTTATTTAATGGCACTTAATATTAACGAGTGCTAATTTATCAACGCGCGAAATAATAAATCAGGCCTTCACAAAACGCAATACGCAAAATTACGCAGAGATTAATTTTTTGAGTGTGTGATATAGTAAAGCAAATTTTTCACAGAAGGAGAATTATTTATTTATCATGGAACGCAAAAGAAGTTTTTACGCGCTGTTATGTCTGTTTATGCTTGCATATATCGGACTGTTTTGTTATTTGGGATTATATAATTATCCTAATCTTGCAGATGATTATAGAGAAGCGATCAGTGCTCAGGAAGGAATAGGGGCATTGCAAAGGGCGGTTAACTTATTTTATGCGCACGTACCAAGATTATCATCAGCCACTATCACAGGTTTTCTCTCTAATTATTTGCCTATGGAAAAATATTATTGGACATATTCACTAATAACAATTTTCACATATATATTAGCTGTGTATTTCTTAATTACGGCTTTATATCCTGAGCGCAGATTTAACACAAAATTTTTTATTACAATTATGATTTCTGCAGCTACTTTTGCTGTGATAGCATATTTGCATGAGTTTTTATACTGGTTTGCTGCAATGCATTATTTTTGGTCAGCTTCGTTAATGCTCGTGTCTCTTGCTCTGTCAGTAAAAGTACTCAGGGGGGGGGGGGGCTTAACTCTTGCAGCTAGTATTGCAGCGTTATTAATAAGCGGCGTATCTCTTGAGACTACTTCAATTTTTCAGGGAGTAGTAGCATTCTTTGCAGCAATATATTTTTACAAGAACGGAGATAAACGCAAAGCAGGATTAACGACTCTTTTATGGCTGGTATGTGTCGCAGCTTTTCTCATTATGTATCTTTCACCAGCTACCTCGCATAGAATCATAAAAAACCCGTTTTTACCGCGAATAATCCGCACGATAGCAGTAACTATAGTATTTGGATTCTTTATGTCAGTAAAATTTTTCATCAAGCCGGTTATATATGTCTTTCTGTTATTTATTCCTAGCATAGTAAAATTCACAGGCAAAGAAAGACTCTCGAACTTGCATTTACGGGGCTGGCAAATTTTCGCAATAGTCGCGCTTGTTGCAGCATTAAATCATTTCGTCGCAGGCTGGGCACAAGGTCAAGGGCTCGATTTCAGAGGTCAAGCTCTCACACTTTGGATGATGGGAGCTGTCTGGACATTTTTATGGATATTCTGCTATAACGGCAAATTGACTCATGAAAGCCAAGCAAAAATTTATTCATTCAAGTGGCCGTTATTAATTATTTCTTTGTTAGTAAGCTCGAATTTTATCGGAGGTATTCATGATGTAAGCATAGCTAAAGAATATAGAGCCGAATATGATAATGTAATTAGTGTAACACAAAAGCAAATCGCAGAAGGTAAAAAAGATATTTTTATTCCGACATCGAGAACAACACCTAAAATTTTACCCAAACTCATGCAGAAACCTAATCCGCAAAATATTCATTTCAATACGGAATTTGCAAAATTTTATCATGTTGATTCTGTAACTGCTCTTCCTCAGGAAATTCTAGACAATCCCGAGTCAATGACTAGGTGGGAGAATGGCGACATGCAGGATTTATTGAAATTTGCGGAGACTAATCAATTTTTAGCACTTCAGGTTGCTGAAATATATGATGCTAATTTTCCGGCCATGAATAATATCCCCCGTGATAATGACAAAGCTGTATATTGGTATACAAAAGCTGCTGAAATGGGGAATCTTCAGGCGCGCAGAAGACTTGTAAAATTATACGTACTTCAAGACAAAACGCCCGGAATAAATAAATATATCAATGCTGGGCTATGGTATTTACGTTCAGAGCTTCCGTTATTGCTTCCGTAAAATAATAAAATTTTTTGCCGATGGAGTCATTTATTGATTCTGTCGGCAATTTTTTTATTGACATAGTGTCAGAATGCGCTAAAATATTTTCGTTCTTAATTGACACAGTGTCAGAATAAATTTTTATTTTATAAGCAAATAAGTAAGAAATTTTCTTAGTTCTCTTAGTGAGACCATTAATGTATTTATTTAACAGGAGGAAATTTTACAATGACAACAACAAAAATTGCCCTAGGTGCATGGGCATGGGGTAATGATGGGACTTTCGGGCAGAATTTCACTGAGTCCGACTTGAGACCCATTTTTGACGCGGCTATGAAATCAGGTTTAAATCTCTGGGACACCGCTTTTGTTTACGGAATGGGCAGATCTGAGGAGATTCTAGGGAAGTTTTTGCGGACTGTTAAACGTGAAAGCTATATAATTTCTACAAAGTTTACGCCTCAATGTGCAAATTTAGACGCTGATAATCCCGTTATTGATATGTACGAACAGAGCGCGAAAAGACTCGGAACAGAATTTATCGATTATTTCTGGATTCATAACCCCGTCGGAGCTCCTGAATGGACAAAAAAATTAATTCCACTTGCTAAAAGCGGCAAAATAGGCAAAATAGGACTCTCAAATCATAATCTATCAGAAATAAATCAAGCTCAAGAAATTTTACAGGCTGAAGGACTCAAGATTTCAGCAATACAGAATCATTATAGCCTGCTTAATCGTTCGTCGGAAAATTCGGGGATTCTTGAATGGTGCAGAAAAAATAATTCTGAGTTTTTCTCGTATATGGTCTTAGAGCAGGGCGCACTATCAGGCAAATATGACACCGCCCACCCATTCCCGGAAAACAGCGCGCGCGGTCAAGTTTATAATCCCGTTTTAGCTCAGCTTGAAAAATTGAATCTCGCTATAAAAGAAATCGCCGACTCTTATAATGTCAAAGTCGCACAAATTCCCGTCGCATGGGCAATCGCAAAAGGTACTACGCCGATTTTAGGAGTTACTAAAGTCAGCCATGTTGAAGACGCTTTAAAGGCCGCAAATTTAGTGTTGAACTCAAGCGAAATTAACGAGCTCGAAAAACTTGCAGACAACGCTAAAATCAATACGATTCGAGTCTGGGAGAAGGAGATGAAATAATTTCATGAAAATTTTTGCGCTCGCTTTATTGTGTATTGCCGTAATTGTAAATTCTGCGTCTGCTCATGTTATATATGCACCTGACAATAAAATTTTGAAGGTTCATTTAGCGCTGCTTCAGGCCAAGCCCGGCAAAATGTCAGAAATGGCCGCAATCAGTTCACGGACTGTAGCAAAATTTACGCCCTATGAGTCCGGATCTTATGCGCTTTACGGTGCAATAGATAATAGTAATCATGATTTAATGCGAATTCTTGAGATCTACGAGGACGAGTCAGCGTATCAAGTTCACAGGTCTAGTGAAGGATTCAAAAATTTTATCAATGAACGCAAGCCCATTCTTGAGAGCCTGAATTTTATAGAAATCGAGCCTATAATTTTACAGCAGAAATCTAACGGTGCCGGACATGATTATATAATGAATATATTTGACGTGAGATCCGACAAGTTAGACGAGTTTAAAAATTTGATGACTCAGGAATTCACGCGCGCAGTTGAACAGGAGCCCGGAGTCTTAGCTTTATTAGCAGGCTCGGAAAAAGGCGGAAAATCATATAGAATTTACACGTTCGAGATTTACGAGAATAACGAGTCAAAGCAAAAATATTTTGACTCAAGCAAATATATTAATTATAGAAAGAAAGTTGATTCATTCATGACAGCAAGCGAAAAAATTAATAACATGCCCGCAAATGTTAATCTAAGCTCAAAGGGTTTACATCTTGACCCATCCCAGGCAGATTTAAGCGCGTTCCCGCTGGGTGAACCTAATGACGCATATGCACAATATTTTGACGGTAAGAGCTATCTTGCTATTCTTTCACGTGAACAGGTTTTTATCGCAAATGTTACGTTTGAGCCGGCTTGTCGGAATCACTGGCACATCCATCATGCTAAGACGGGCGGCGGGCAAATTTTAGTAGTTATTAACGGGCGCGGTTATTATCAGGAAGAAGGCAAGGAAGCTCGCGAATTAAAACCGGGCGACGTTGTAAATATCCCCGCAAATGTAAAGCACTGGCATGGAGCAGCAAAAGACTCATGGTTCCAGCACTTAGCACTTGAAGTAGCAGGTGAAGAGACTTCAACAGAATGGTGCGAGCCTGTTTCACCTGAAGAGTATTCGAGGCTGAAATAATCATGAAAAAATTTTTATTACTGGGAGTGTTAATTATAATGTCAATAAGTTCGTCAGCATTTGCAAATCTTGAAGAGTTCAGGGCGACAGATCCGGAATTTGTAGAATTATTCACAAATTTTGCAGATATAGAAGTCTTGAATCAAACGAAATTAGACGCTCGGACTAGATATATGGCAATTCTTGCGGCTTTAATGGGCTGTCAGGGTGTAGACGAGTTTAAAGCGATTTTGCCGGACGCTTTGAAAGCAGGACTCAGTCCTTCTGAATGCAAGGAAATAATTTATCAGGGCACAGCATATCTCGGAATCGGGAGGACTCGCCCATTCTTGAAAGCAGCTAATGAAATTTTTGACTCGGTAAATATAAAATTGCCCTTGTCTAATGCGTCAACAACAACACCGGAGACCCGTATTCAGGACGGAAATAATGCGCAAGTTAAAATTTTCGGTGAAGGCATGAAAGGATTTCAAGACTCCGGCCCTGAAGATACTCGGCATATAAATAAATGGCTTGCCGGAAATTGTTTCGGTGATTATTACACGAGAAAGAATCTTGATTTGAGACAGCGCGAATTAATTACGTTCTGTTATATTGCTGCTCAGGGGGGCTGCGAGCCTCAATTAACTGCACACGCACTCGGAAATATAAACATGGGCAATGATAAAGATTTCTTGATTGATGTTATATCACAATGCCTGCCTTATATCGGTTATCCCCGGAGCTTGAATGCTATTCAGTGTGTACGCAAAGCAGCAGGAGAATAATATTTCATGAGATATATATTAATTTTCGCGGCTATATTAATTTTTGCGTCAAGTTCGTTTGCTGGTGATGATTTTATTCACGTCAAGGGCGGAGCTTTCTTAATGGGCAGTCCTGAGTCAGAAAACTGGCGCAGTGATGACGAGTTACAGCACAAAGTAATATTAAGCGATTTCTATATTTCACGCTATGAAGTTACGCAGAAAGAGTATAAATCTTTGACCGGCGAAAATCCATCGAGCTTTCAGGGCGATAATAGACCCGTTGAGAATGTTTCATGGCTCGACGCGATAAAATTTTGCAACATGAAAAGCGAACACGAGAATTTGACTCCAGTCTATGAAATCAACGGCGACAGAGTAACATGGAATCTTTCAGCAAACGGCTATAGACTCCCGACTGAAGCAGAATGGGAATTTGCATGCCGCGCGGGGACTCTGACTCCCTTCAATCTTGAGCACTCAATCGGAGCAGAAGAAGCTAATTTTTACGGTCATTATCCATATGAAATTGAAGAAAATTATTTCTCGCAAAGCAAATTATCGACTAAACCGGGAATCTATCGCGGTGAGACTGTAAATATAGCTAGCTTTGAGCCAAATAAACTGGGACTCTACGACATGCACGGGAATGTAGCCGAATGGTGCTGGGACGTTTACGGGGCATATTCGAGTCATGAGCAGACGAATCCCACCGGACCGGAGTCAGGAACTCGGCGAGTCAATCGCGGGGGAGGCTGGAACGATTTTGCTAAAAATATGCGTTCGGCTTATAGAGCTGCTGCACCTCAAGAGAGAAAATTATATAATGTCGGCTTCAGATTAGCACGGGGAGCAGTGGGCACGGGATTTATTACCAGTCAGGCCGCGCAAAAATCTTCACAAACCGGCAAGAAAATTTTAATAGCTTATTTCACGTGGAGCGGTAACACTCAGGGAATCGCCTACGAATTACAGAAAGAAACCGGAGCAGAAATTTTTGAGATTCGCCCAGTAAATGAATACTCAGAAAGTTATAATACTGTCTTGAGGCAGGCTCAGCAGGATCAACGAAAACAAGCCCGCCCTAAATTGAGATCACACGTTAAAGATTTTGACAGTTACGACATTAT
>JAFSWW010000067.1 GCA_017444345.1 Synergistaceae bacterium
TAATAAATAAATAATATAATCTATATAATTAATCTTGAATCTTAAATCTTGATAATTAGGAGTGAAATTTCTTGAATAATGTTCACCTCATGGGAATAGGCGGTTCAGGAATGAGCGCACTTGCAAATCTTCTTAAGGCTCATGGGCTTAACGTAACAGGCTGCGACCTAAAAGAGTCCTCGTATCATCTTGATAATAATATCCCCTGCGTAATCGGCCATTCTCCCGAACATATAAATATTTACAAGCCCGATGCTTTAATAATTAGTTCAGCAATAAATCACGACAACCCCGAATTAATTGCGGCCAAGAATCAAGGCATAAAAATTTTATCGCGTGCTCAGGCTTTGAGCGAATTATTTAATAAATATAATGGTATAGGGATTGCAGGAGCTCACGGCAAAACTACAACATCATCAATGACGGGATTAATTTTCATGAAAGCCGGATTAAACCCGACAATTTATATAGGTGCGAACGTCCCGGATTTAGGCAGCAACTCAATATCAGGAACAGGGCAATTTTTTATCGCTGAACTTGACGAGAGCGACGGAACATTTGAACTCTTTACACCTTCAACGGCAATAATTACTAATGCGGACTGGGATCACGTAGATCACTATAAGACACGCGATGAAGTTATAGAGGCTTTCACGAGATTTGCAGACGGCCGGAAAGATTCGTTAATAATCTGCGCAGAAGACGAGGGAGCCGCGAAAGTTTTTGACTCATGCAAAAACCGCAAAAATATTTATAGATACGGCTGGGGCAAAAGTTACGACTGGGGCGCATATGACATAACAACAAATCCCGGCGGCGGAATTTCCTGCAAAATCTCTCATAATAAACAAGAAATGGGAACTCTAAGACTTGCTATATCAGGTGAACACAATATATTAAATTCTTTGGCGGCAATTTCAGCAGCTTATATTAACGGAATAGATTTCGAGACAAGCACGGAGATTCTAAAAAATTTTCACGGTTCAGAACGTCGAATGCAGCTCAAAGGAGTTACAGCAAATAATATAACAATTCTTGACGATTACGCCCATCACCCTGCAGAAATCAGCGCGACTCTTAGGGCAGTACGCGGAATTTATCCCGGAAAAAGAATTATAGTTTTGTATCAGCCTCACAGATTTTCACGGACTGCGATTTTTGCCGAAGATATTGCGAATTCTTTAAACTTGGCCGACGAAATTTATTTATTGCCCGTTTATGCAGCAAGTGAGCAGGAAATCCCGCACAGTTCAGCGCAGGAAATTATTAGATTCAGCAAGAAAATTATAACGCTCGTAAATTTTGATGACGCAATTGATTTTATCAGGCCGGAATTAAAGGCAGACGATATATTTATTACAATGGGAGCGGGCGATGTTTACAAAATCGGTGAAAAGTTTTTGAGTTAAAATTTTAGAGTTTGATTTTATTTAGGGTATAATTACTTAAAATTTATCAGGGATATTTAACGAGAAATAAATATGTTATTAACTAGTTTGCAAAATATTAACGAGAATAAGCCATTAAGAGATTTATGCACGCTCGGTGTCGGAGGGAATGCAAAATATTTCGCTGCTCCTGAGTCAGTGAGTGAGTTTGTAAAAATTTTACTGGCTTCAAAAAATGAAAATCTGCCCGTTTATGTAATCGGCGGAGGGAGTAATTTAATTTTTCCTGATTCTATGATTGACGGCCTCGTTATAGCGACTGGGAATTTAAGCGCAATTAACTGGTCAGAAAATTTTATAGAGATTCAATCAGGTTATAAGCTGCCTTTGCTCGTTAAAAATTTTCGTGATAAGAATCTCGGCGGGCTTGAGTTTGCTGCGGGAATTCCCGGAACACTGGGAGGCGCGATTTACGGCAATGCAGGAACGTCAGGACATGGAATTTGCGAACTAGTAGAAAGCGTTTTGACTCTTGACTCAACTGGTAATCTAAAAATTTTCAGTGCAGATGATTTCAGCTTTGAATATCGTAAATGTTCGCTGGCTGACGAGAAAATAATAATAATTTCGGCAAAAATAAGACTCGATAATGCTTTATCATGGAACGAAGACGAATATCAAAAAGTTTTATCGAGCCGGAAAAATCAGCCGTTAAATTTCAGGTCGGCCGGGTGTACGTTTAAGAATCCTGCTGGGTTTTCTGCGGGGAAGTTATTAGATGACTGCGGCTGTAAAAATATTTCTGTCGGCGGTGCTGTAGT
This sequence comes from Synergistaceae bacterium, assembly GCA_017444345.1. Taxonomy (NCBI): domain Bacteria; kingdom Thermotogati; phylum Synergistota; class Synergistia; order Synergistales; family Synergistaceae; species Synergistaceae bacterium. Next base: position 2,210 of record JAFSWW010000067.1, read on the forward strand.
ATCTGATAAACACGCAAATTTTATATTAAATATTAATAACGCGTCATATTCTGATATAGTTAATTTGATAGAAATTTGCCGCAGAAAAGTTTTGACTCTCACGGGGATAAATTTAGAGCAAGAAATAAAGATTGCTGCCCCGTGCTTTGTGCGACAGTGAGTTTGCTGTGCGTTTACGCCTTAGAGCTTTTATGCTGATAGTATTTATTCTCGGCGGGTCCATGCGCCTAAATGAATATAGATTCTGGTTCGCCCTGAAAAATTATCACGTTGAGGCTCAATCTCAAGAACTTGAGCGGCGTTTATGGGAAGTATTCCCGAATCGGTGTATAACTTTCTGGCCGTATTTATTAAAAGATTCGGAGGGAATCAAAGAATTTCTTGAGCGCGATTTGCCAGTAACAGTAAATACAAACATGACAGGACTAGGGCATTTCGAGACAAAATTACAGTGGCTCCCGGCGTGGATAAAAGTAGAATGGCGCGGCAAAATATGGTGTATTTCACGAGACGGCCGAATGTGGGAGTCAGAAAAAGGCCGCCCAAATGAGGAATCAGCAGGACGCGTAATCTGGAAGATTCCGGAGCAGGGCAATAATAATAAACAAGTTCCGTTATTTGGAGTCTTCAGATCGCCGATTTCAACGGATATAATTGCGTCATTCATGGAAGAGTTTAAGGGCTTCAAATGGTATGACACAGCCAGCGAAATTACATGGGAACGCCGTGCAGGAATGGATTTATTTGTCCTGAAACTCTCACAGGGGAGTCAAAATTTTGTGCTTTATTTACAGCGTGAAAAATATCGCGGTCAAGATGTCGGCGAAATTATAGAAGATTTATTTTCCCGCTTAATAAGTGAGGGCGGGAGTCATATAATAGACGCAACATATGAGGGGAAAATTTTATTGCGTAATTTATAATATAGATAAATTTTTAGAGAGAGGGAATTAGATAAAATGCCGGTAAAATCTGACAGTCTTCTAGTAGGACTGAGTATGGGAACAACGAAAACTACAATGATAGTCGCCGAGAGAGATCGCGATTATCCTGATTCAGTGCACGTAATAGGATTCGGGGACGCACCTTCACGCGGAATTTCACGCGGCGTAATTGTAAATATTCAGGAAGCCCAGCAGTCCGTAACGAAAGCACTTCAGGACGCGCAAGGAATGACCGGCATATCATCAAGAAAATTAAGCAATGTAGTAGTCGCATTTAACGCTATGGATATTAAAAGCGAATCGAGTCACGGATTTATAACTCTTCCCGGAATGTCAAGCGCAAGAGAGTCAAAATCTGTAGAACGCAAAGATTTAGACAGGCTTATAGGCCGCGCTCGTGAAGATTTAAACGTGAATTTACGCAATAATTTATACTCTCTTCACATGATCCCGACTAGTTACGAACTTGACGGCCGCCCGGTTGATGAGCCTTTGAACATGAACGGAAATAGACTCGATATGTGGCTGCAAACTGTAGCAGTGCCGATTAATCACGTTCAGAATGTAAGAGACTGCGTGCGTAAGGCCGGGCTTGAAGTTAAGGGATTAATATTAAAGCCTCTTGCTTCGTCATTAGGTGCTGTCTATGAAGAAGAAATGCGTTCGGGCTGTATTTCGATTTGTATAGGCGGCGGCACAACTGGAATCGTGCTTTATAGGGGCGGGCGGGCTTTCAGAGTTATAAGCATACCAATCGGCGGAGATCATATTAAGAGCGATTTGGCTACAGTTTTGCATATGCACCCTGGGCAGGCCGAGCAGCTCAAGAAAATAATATTTACTAGTAATCCCGAAGAGTTACGCAGTGAAGGAATTGACGTAGATTTAGCTGTGCAGGTTATTCTTGCAAGAGTTGAAGAATTATTCGGCGATTATGTCCGTGCAGCTTTGGCCGAGTGTACGCCCCAGCATTTTCCGAGCGGCATAATTTTATCGGGCGGAGTATCTAAGACTCCCGGAATCGAAAATATTTTAGCTGATATTCTGCAAATGCCAGTCAGAAAAGTTAGCGAACCTATTTATCCGTTGTCATATGGACTCGATAATCCCGCTTATGTCAGTGCCGCAGGAATCTTGAAATATTGCCTAATCAAAGAAAGCGACCCCTATGTGTTTATGGACGCTGAACAATTTAATAACAGGACTCGAAATCGTGATAATCGTGATGATAATAATAATAATGACGAGTTTGACGGAGTCGAGACTGAAGAAATTGACGAACCGGAACGCAATGACAGGCCGGAAAGAGAAGAGCCCCGCCCGATTAAGAGAGAACGCGAGAAAACTAGACAGCGCGATTATAATGACGAGCCGGATTATTATGACTCTGGTAATGACGAAGACGGCTACGACAATGAAGACTATGACGATGACGACCGCCCTAAAGAAAATAATTTGCGTGAAGCTATAGGGAATTTCATGACGAGATTGCGCGGCCTGTTTTGATAAAATATAATCTTGTAATGCTCGTAAAAATACAATAAAATTATTTTTCATGGATATATGATATATACTTAACTTAGGGAGGAGATTAAGCGAATGAATCAAAATCAGTTATTCAATCTAACGAATAATAATATACGTCAAAATGAAAAAATTGTAGTATTTGGAGTCGGCGGAGGAGGAGGTAACGCACTCAATCACATAATCGAGTCTGGAGTTCAGGGCGTTGATTTTGTTGCTGCTAACACTGACGCAAGAGCATTAGACATGAGTCAAGCTCCTAATAAAATTATTCTCGGTGAGGCTTTAACACGCGGACTCGGTGCAGGTGCTAATCCACAAGTCGGAGCAAATGCCGCAAAAGAAAGTATTGACCGGATCAAAGAATATATAACTGGTGCAGATATGTTATTTGTTACTGCCGGAATGGGCGGCGGAACAGGTACAGGAGCAGCCCCGGTTATTGCTGAAGCTGCCAAAGATATGGGAGTCCTTGTCGTCGGAGTCGTTACAAAGCCGTTCGGTTTCGAAATGGGCAAGCGTATGCACACAGCCGAAGAGGGAATCGCACAGTTAAAGAAAAACGTCGACGCTTTATTAATTGTCGAGAATGATAAATTGCTTCAGATGGAAAACGGCGTGAAAATTAAAATCGTTGACGCTTATAAAAAAGTTGATGAGGTTCTACGTCAGGCAGTACAGGGAGTTACAGATTTGATCACTAAGAACGGATTTATAAATCTTGACTTTGCAGATATTAAAGCAGTTCTCACAGACGCAGGCACGGCAATAATGGGAATGGGCGAAGGAGAAGGCGAAGACAGAGCGACAAAGGCCGCAAAGAACGCAATTACTTCACCGTTAATGACATTTCCTGTTACCGGCGCAAAAGGAATCTTACTCAACGTTACAACAGGAAGCGAGATCATGCTCGGCGAAATGTCGGACGCAGCAAAAATTATCGAAGAGACAGCAGATCCTGACGCTCAAGTTATCTGGGGACATGTCATTGATGAGTCGCTCGGTGATAAAGTTCACGTTACATTAATTGCTACGTTCCCCGATGACGGAAAAGTCCGCAAGCCCATAGCCAAGCCCGAACAGGCACCCGAAAAAGTTCAGTCGAGAGTCCAGCAGGTACAACAGCAGCCGCAAAGACAAAATATTGTACAGCCTCAGCAGCCTTCACGAGTCAATTCTTTATATGACTCATACACTAAGAAGAGACGCGCCCAAGAAGGCGGAGGACTCGAAGAAGCTAGATTAACTTCTCCATCAAATGACGATTTCAGCGTATTCCCGGGATTCCAGAGGAAGCCATATGACCAGCCGGCCCTATTCAGAAAGAACCTCAAGGACTGAGCCCAGACGCTCGACTATACGCAGAGGCATTAAGAAACGCGGGATTTTGCCGTCATTCGGTGATATTATTTTACCCGTTGTCAGTGTCGCTGCTGTAGTCTTGTTAATCATTGCAGGACGGCAATTTTTCCTTAATGGCATGAGAACTTCCCCGGGGATTTCTTCAACGAGGGCATTTGCTGAGTCTCCCGCTTTGATGGCAGAACGTGAAGCGCGCGCAGAAAGAGAGTCAAACTCTGAAACAAGTAATAATTTAATCGCTGTATCGTCTGAAGATATTGCCGCGTCTGACACGAATTTATTAGCAGCTCCCGGCATTAAAGAAACTTCTACGCCCGTTATAGTTGTCGCCGAACCTGTGAAAGCTCCCGAAAATGTTGAGCCGGTCAAGCCCGCACAGACTCCCGCAAAACAAGCAAGCCCGGCACCTGTCAAGAAAGAACAGCCCAAACCGGCCAAGACTCAAGATTTACCGGCTTCAAAACAATGGCGGGTACAAGTCGGCGCATATACTTTAAAGGCAGCAGCAAACGAGGGCGCAGAAAAAATTAACAAGGCAGGCTATAAAACTGTAGTATATTCAAATCCTGCGTCTAAATATATTAAAGTCTGGGTCTTAGCCGGAGCAGATAAGAAATCAGCCGAGCAGGTTATGCACAAAATGAAGTCTATGGGATTCAAGACAAGTTTTGTAGTTCCGCCCCCTAAGTCTAAATAATATATAAACATGGCAAATTTTGACGAACTCGAAAAAATTTTATACGCTCATTCAATCAAGAAAATTATTCCCGGCCTTGAAAGAATGTCCCGCTTGCTTGAGAGATTAGGCAATCCGCAAAATACTTTTAAGGCCGTTCACATTGTCGGTACTAACGGGAAAGGCTCAACGGGCGCGTTTATTTCGTCAATACTGAAAGAGTCGGGCTATAGAACTTGTTTTTATTCGAGTCCGCATTTAGAGTCTTACTCTGAGAGATTATTAATTAACGGTGAAAAGTTGAGCTTACAGGACTGGATTAACGCCGCAAATATAGTCATTCAAGCAATTAACGACGATGACAAGCCGACATTTTTTGAGATTTTAACGGCCTGTGCATTTGTCTTAGCTCGTGAAAATAATATTCAGGCCGGAGTCATTGAAGCAGGACTCGGAGGAAGATTTGACGCTACTAATTTACTTGCTGATACTGCGTGTTCTGTTATAGCGTCGATTTCTTTCGATCACATGGAATATTTAGGCCCGACACTTGAAAGCATAGCGAGTGAAAAATTTGCTGTAATTAAAGCTGATACACCGGCTGTTTTTTCAGGAGTTGACTCGAGTTTGATTCCGCTTTTCAAGAAATTTTGTGAAAATCATAAATCACTCGGCTTTGTAGTCAGTGAGCAGGCAGAAATTAATAATATACGCATAACCCCTGAAGGAAATTTTTTTGACTTTAACGCGCCGTTATTGCAACTTAAGGACGTTCACACAAATTTAACCGGTCAATATCAAATTAATAACGCGGCACTGGCACTCTCTGCAATTTCCTGTATACGTGATAGATTCCCGTTAATTTCTAAAGAGTTAATTTATCGGGGCATGTTAAAAGCAGCTTGGCCGGGAAGACTTGAAATAATTTCGCGGAATCCGTTAATTATTCTTGACGGCGGGCATAATTACGACGGAGTCAAAAATTTATGTGAGAGCTTAAAATCTTTATGGGCTGATAAAAATTTTTCAGTGATTTATGCGGCAATGAGAGATAAAGACTTCCCCGGCTGTCTTGAGTTACTCAGCAAAAATTTAAAGCCTTCTATATATTTTACGACCGTACCCGACACACCTAGAGCCGCGACTCCTGATGAGTTATTCAAAGCCTCGCAAAAATTTTCATGGGCAAATAATCCCGAATGTTTTGACTTGCCATTGAACGCCGTAAAGCAAGCCTTAAAATATAATAATAATAATTTATTGCTTATATGCGGGAGTCTTTATTTAGTCGGATATATAAGGCCTCAAATAAGAAATCTTTTGCGAATCCATTAAATTTTTACAGCTACATTTACAGCTACAAAAAAGTGAAATTTTCCTAGTCATAGCAATATTTCACAAAGCAAAAAATTTTTGTTGTAATGCAATTTTCACGCGCAAATTTTTGACCCACTCATGCGCTCATAAACTTAAATTCTTTACCTAATCACACGCGAAAAAATTTTTATTATTTTGTGCTATCATAACTATTTATTAATCTTGACGCTGCAAAATCTACGTCTTAAAGTGAGGAATAATTTTTGATGAAACAATATATAGTTGACGCATTCACCGATAAAATTTTTTCAGGAAATCAAGCAGCAGTTTGTGTAATGGACTCATGGCTGAATGATAAATTAATGATAAATATAGCTCGTGAGAATAATTTTTCAGAGACGGCTTTTATCGTGAAGGACTCAATGCATTACAAATTACGCTGGTTTACTCCAAATAGTGAAGTCGATTTATGCGGACATGCAACACTTGCGAGCGCGTTTATATTAATGAATTTCTACGATGACTCTAACACAGTAATATTTGACACAATAAGCGGCCCCCTTGCTGTAAAACGAGAAAAAGATTTATACGCTATGAACTTCCCGTCATATAAATTAAATCCTGTTCCTGTTACGAGCGAAATAATTTCGGCACTGGGCGGAGTTACTCCTGAATGTGCATTTATGGGACGTGATTTATTATGCGTGCTGAAAGATTCAGAAAGCGTGATAAATTGCAACCCCGATCTTGAGAAAATAAAATCTCTTGACGGCCTATTAGTTCACGTAACAGCGCAGGGCAGTAATAACATTGATTGTATATCGCGTTCATTCGGGCCGAAACTTGCAATAAATGAAGATCCCGTCTGCGGTTCAGGACATTGCCATATAGCTCCGTATTGGATAAATAAATTAAACAAGAAACAAATCACGGCATATCAGGCTTCAGAAAGAGGAGGCTATTTATATTGCGAGCTTGAGAAAGATAGAGTAATTATATCGGGTCAAGCTGTATTATTCTCAGAGGGAGAAATTTTTTACGACAATATAATAAATTTGACAAATAAAGCATGAGAGTTATAATAATTACTCGTTGAACGACCGTAATAAGAAAGTTTTGCGGGGCGTAGCGCAGTCTGGTTAGCGCACCTGCTTTGGGAGCAGGGGGTCGGAAGTTCGAATCTTCTCGCCCCGACCAGAGTGAACGAGTAATAAATATGCGGGAATAGCTCAGTTGGCTAGAGCGATGGCCTTCCAAGCCGTAGGTCGCGGGTTCGAATCCCGTTTCCCGCTCATAAATAATAAAAGTCGGATGCAACAAAACGCGCTCTTAGCTCAGCTGGATAGAGCAACGGCCTTCTAAGCCGTAGGCCGCGGGTTCGAATCCTGCAGAGCGCGCCATAATGTAAACGCAATAATGGTGAATGTAGCGCAATTGGTTAGAGCTTCGGATTGTGGTTCCGGCGGTTGAGGGTTCAAGTCCCTTCATTCACCCTCAGAAAGAGTAATAGTAAAGCGCTCTTAGCTCAGTTGGATAGAGCGACAGACTTCGGATCTGTAGGCCGCGGGTTCGAATCCTGCAGGGCGCGCCAGTAGTAATAAAGTAATATGGACTGTTAGCTCAGTTGGTAGAGCAGCTGACTCTTAATCAGCGGGCCGTGGGTTCGAGTCCCTCACAGTCCATCAAAGTATAATCAGATAAAATTTGTTGAATGTGTAAAGCCTGCAATAGAGCGGGCTTTTGTGTTATTATTGCTCCTGCAAGATACAATAAAAACCTGCTAAATCATATGCATTATCGTACAAGAAAAATTTTATATTAGTTTTTGTACGGTCAACAAAAAAAGGAGTAATAACAATGCTTATTGGGTTAACAGTCAAAAGCGCAAAGCCCCGCGAAAAAAGTTATATGATTCGCGATGAACGAGGCTTATACTTGCGTATTGATCCTTCAGGGCGTAAATATTGGATTTTCCGTTACTGGGAAAATAAAAAAGAGCATCAATTATCACTCGGTACTTATCCACATATTTCATTAAAGGAAGCTCGACTGAAACGTGATGAGATTCAGCTTGCTAGGTCAAAA
>JAFSWW010000068.1 GCA_017444345.1 Synergistaceae bacterium
GCAAAATACAAAATTAGTATATGATACTCTGCTTAAAGCATGAATTTACGTGGACATCCTGAAAGAGTATTATTTCATTCTGATCGCGGAACACAATATATTTCTGATGAATTCCGATAATTACTTGATAACATAAATTTTTCGTAATCACTTTCAAATGTTGCTTGTCCATATGATAATGCAGTTGTAGAGTCTTTTGTTAAATTTTTGAAGAAAGAGGAAATAAGTAGGCGAAAGTTTTTGCAATTAGAAGACGTGAAGCAGTCTATAATGTCTTATATTGACGGATTTTATGATACTAAACGACCTCATAGCGCTAATAATGGATTTTCTCCTAATGATAAAGAAGCAAAATTTTGGACAAAAATTTAGTTTTTTCTCTGTTTCTGTCCACTTTATTGACTATTATCCACTAATAATTTATCCTTTCGCGTTCGGCCTCAATTCCCTTGCTGTAACCAGCCTCGAACGACTTTTTATTTCGTCCGCTTTGTGTCCCATTTTGAGCGTTTTATGTCCCGTAATTCGCCGAATTTGCCCCATTTTGAGCTGATTGTATAACCTGATTTTGTGTATTTTCTGGCATGGGTAAATCCCACTCCTGTAAAACTTTAAAATTTGCCGGTAATTTTGCTCGCATGAAATCATCAAGCCTTGAAAGCCCTGATTTATTTATGCAGACAAAACCGCCTGTTTTTGTTGTAATTGCTGAAATTTTCACGCTTTCTCCGACCTCATCGCAGAATTTGAGCTTTAATGCCTCTTTGACCGTTATATTTGCCGGATGTGATTTGAGATAGCTATAAATCGCCTGAGCCTCGAAAACATCACCGCCCACGCTGTTAATTCGTAGTGTAATATTTTCGATTTGCCCTAAGTCTTTAATTTTATTTATGAGACCTTTTGCGCTGATGAGTCCCCATTTGTCGGAGTCAAAGTCCGCTATCTGGTCATAAAGCAAAATTTCAGCCGCGTTATTGCCCATTGCTGTAACTTTAAACATTTAGCAGTGTCATCTCCTGTCTTTCTCGTCTGAGTCAGTATCTTTTATAGTGCCTGTGTCTGCAAATCCTGCCTCACGACGTAATTTTTCTTCTTTTATTCGTTAACGGTGATTTAATTCCCAGTCCCCGCCGGTGAGTTCTGCTGTCTCTCGCTGTCTTGTGCTGAAGCCGTTTTCTACACGTAAAATTGCCGCGTTGACTTCTTTTACTGGGTCTAATTGTCCCTGACTCGGCCCGTTCCATTCTGCCCACGAGTAGGCATAACGAATCATGGGATCATCAAAGAATCCCGGAGCCTTGACTCTACCTTTTAGGACTGCCTCAGATAGCCACTCTTCATAAATCGGCTGACAGAAATTATTTGACCACCATTTGCGCCAGTAATTAAATAATTTCCATGCCTCTAGTAATGCACCGCGACTCGCTGAATATGAACTCTCAAAATTTAAGAATAATACTTCTGCGGGAATTCCCAGCGCGCTCCCTATTTGACGCACAAGAGCCATAACAAACGCCTCAAATGCTGTATTAGGCCGTGCAGGTGAGACTGAAACGGGCTTAGTTCTTAACGGCAAATCCGCGATCATTCCGTACATGTCATTCATTCCGATAGTGGATAAATTTTTCTTCCAGTCGTCAAGAGCCTCGTTTTCTTCCTGAATTCCTAAATCATTTGCATAATTCTCGCCGCCTAACTGGTCATCGTTCTCGTCTCGCGGCTCATGCTCGAAAAATATCGCGAAAATCCCCCCGATAACTGCTGCCATGAGTTCAGCGTCAGAATATCGACCTAATTGCTTTAAAGTCTCAATCACAGGTGCTAAGAATGGGACTCCTCTGTGCTGTCCAATTCGCTCAAATGGTAGTAAATGCAAAATATTTCTCCGTCCTGATAAATGACCGAATGCCGGAATTCTTGTATATTCGAGCCTCTTTTGCCCGGCAAGTTCACTGTCAGGATGACGATTTGCAATATAATACGCCGTAGGTGTGCCGTCATCGTTGAATTCGACTCCTCCGTCAATTAGTACTCCATAGGGCTTAAAAAATGGATCGTGCAGCCTGTCGCCCTCAATGAGTGAAATTCTTAAATCGTACGGAAAATTGCGAGTCTTCCTCATGGGTAAAAGCACAACCGCGTCGCCATTGAGTAATACTGACTTGAATCACAAAGATTGAAGCTCGTAGAAATTCATATAGCGTGTAATATCGCAATTTTTACTATCTGCCCAGAAACAAAATTCGCGCTCTTCTTCCCATTCTGCGGCCTGTTCTTCAGTGAGTCCCAGTGAGTCAGCTCCGATCCTGCAATTAAGAGTAAGTCCCGGCCCGACTGAATCAAGCACGATTCTATCTATTGCACCTCGACCGAGCGGCCCGCCACCTGCGTATAAGTCCCGTGAACGTTCCCGCAATAATTCGAGATTGTCCGTTATGTCTTCAGCTGGAGATTTTGAAGTCGAGAACCAGCCCGAAACGCTTATAAAAAATTTTTATTCTATGAATGCACTAAAATAGAGTACTTACGCGTTTTAATTTCCGGACCATTTCGGTTTTAAGATTTTATATAAAGTAATGACTACACAAATTTTTTATAAATCATTCACAACGCAAACGGTTAGCACTATCAGAAGATAGCATGTTGTAGAAATTATGATTAAAATATTATGTTTAGATTCCCAGTATTCATAGTATTTCTCACTATATTATGAGCTGTTGCATTAATACCGCAAATTTGATAAAGAGCAGTAATTTCATCGTGAATTATATTTTTTTGCATGACTTTCTATCACCTCATAGGCGTAGGTATGGGTTGCAAAGTAGAAATAAAAGCTTTACTATCTTGATTTTCAATAATTTTAAAAGCTGGTGTAGAACCAAAAGTTATTACATAAGCATGATGTACTGATAAAACTAAATCTTGAAGAGTATTATCATCTTCCAACATATCAACATGTAGTCCTATTTCCTTGCAAAAATTAGCTTTGAAATGTCTGTTGTGTACTTTTTGAAGAATCATGCTCATTAAGATTTGCAATAATTTTATCAATAACAGCTCTATCTTCTTCCTTATTTTTATTAAACATGCATGAGCCAAGCCACTCTCTAACGAGTTCTGTCGAAAGGTTTATTGCATCAATAGCAGTTTTCATAAAAGCTGCAGGATATTGTTGTAACTTAATAGCCCAATATTGTGCATTAGCAGGGTTGTTAAGTAAATCATCCTTTGCTTCCTGAAATTCAGACATTATATTGTACGCTGGAATGCCATTAAATTGAGGGTCAATAGGTCCGAGACTGGATTGTATTCCCATGATAATTTTCTTTGCTGAACATGCAATCATAGTTCCAGCTGACATAGCAAGATGAGGGACAATAACGCGAATATCAGAAGAAAATTTTTTCCTTAAATAATTAATAATAGCTTCAGCAGCAACTGGCGAACCTCTGGGAGTATGTAGAATTAAATTCAATCCTTTTGTGCAATCCATGTTATGTACACAGTTCATAAAACCATTCATATCAGAATCATTTATATCGAGATTTTGAACAGATTGTTTAGTAAGCCATGAAGAATAATAAGCAATTATATTGCGTTTTGTGTACTCGGAAAGTTTTTTTAAATATTTTCGCCTAACTATGTCAAAATTAGTTGCTATCTCAAAAATTTGTATTTCCTTGATAATTTCACTCCAATCCGGCATATTAAACTCCTTCTTTATAAAATTATTATTGTTATAAATATCTTTCTTAAATTCTTGTCGTTATCTCATAAATAATCGCAATGTCAAAATCTCATTCCCCTAATCGCGAAAATATTTCGTCTCGCTCTAGGTTTGCAGAATTTGTATACTTCATCAGTGAAATGTCCCGCGCTGTCAATGCAGACACAAGCAATTCCTAATCTCTCACCGTCCGAATAACTCCAAGTTTTTAGCAAGAAATCATCTAAAGCCTGCCAGACATCTTTTTGTCCCGGATCTCCATAAAATACGCGATACTCTATGCCCCATGATTCATGGCCAACGCCCCAGCCTACTACTTCACATTCAAGCCTGTCATCTTGTGTGTCTACTCCGCATGTGAGAACTAATACGCCGTCCGGTAATTCTGCGTTATATTCTTCACGGTGAGACTCTAAAGCCTCAACTTCAATTGTGCCTTCTGTCGCTTCATATGGAAGTCCTAAAGCTGTATTCCACCAGCCTTTTATGCCCTCCTCGCCCTTGTGTAAAGCCTCGTGATAATCCTTAATTAGGCCGCTCCAAGTAGCCCACGGGGATGCAAAAGCATTCATATGAAAGCCGCGTATCTTTTTCTCGTCCGGATTGCTGGCTATCCACTTCCCGCGCTCCTGTCCTGCTTTCCATTCAACTTCATTGTGAACACTGCCGCATTTAACGCAAGTCATAACAGGTTCGGGCAAGTCCTTATATTTTATCTGCTCCCATGAAAACGCGTTAAATTCTCCGCATGTCGGACAAGGTACGCACCATTCTTCTTTGCTGCTTAACTCAAAATCTTTATAAATATTTGATGTCTGTAAAAGTGTAGGCGTGCTGACTTCAAGAATTCGCCTGTTCCAGAAATTTTGTGTACGCTTAATTGCTAGAGTCAAGGGATCGCCTTCTTTACCCGTTGAAACTGGGTAGCGGTCAACCTCATCACAAAGCAAAATCCTAATCGGCCTAGCAGCTAATGAAACCGGCGAATTTGTTGCAGCAATCGTGATATGACCTCCAACAAATTTTTTATGCATTAAAGTATTACCAGAATCACGACTGCGGGGATCTTTCACTTTTTCGCTCAAAACAGGCGTGTCTCGAATCATCGGCGCGAGTCTGTCCTTAGAAAAACTCAATCCCATATCAAGCGTAGGATTAAGCACTAAAATAGGGCTTGGCTCTTGATCAACAAAATAACCGATGACGTTCAGCAAAATTTCAGTCTTGCCGACCTGAGCAGCTGTCATTACTACAACGCGTTCAATTAAGGTATCAGAAATTGCGTCCATAATTTCACGTTGATATTCAGCTCTTGAAGTCCGCCATTGTCCGGGCTCTGCGCTGGCTTCAATGAGAATTCGGCGAAATCTATCAGCCCACTGAGAAATTTTCAAATCCGGCGGGGGCAGCCAAACAGTATTATTATTCAAGAATAGCTGCTGTACTCGTGATTCGTCTTCCGTCATACTCTGCTAACTCCTTTAAGGCCTCGTCTATCACTGATTTCAATTTTTCCTGTATAACTAGCAAATTTTGTCCGACTAATTCAGGCGCGATTTTAACGGGGATTGAGCGCAATCTTGTTCTAGCATTCGAAACGTTATCAGTCCAGACTTTAACAACTGCTGAGGCTCGGTGTAATTCCCCGCGTTCTTCGGCGAGTTCTAATTCTTTGAGTTCGGCCTGTGCTGTAACTAGTCGAGTTTGAGCAGCTTTGAGACTTTCAGGATCGAATTGACTGCGCCAATATGACTCTACCACTTCACCGAGAATATACTCACCGTCGCTGGATTTGGGAATTGTTCCTGTTTCGACGAGCCTAAAAAATGAACGTTCGGGCATTCTCAATAATAACGCTGCTTCAGGTGCAGAAATTACTTGAGTGCGATAATCTTTGACTTCATTTTTGCGTCTGGACAAATAAATCACCTTTTTATTCAGTCTTTATCTATTTTGGCAGTAGAATATCACAAATCCAGTTGTCAACACAATCAATTCACTGCCAGCTTGAAAATTCTGCGGCTAGGAAAATATCGGGCTCAGCGAGCTGAGCGCAGTACAAAATCGGCTCCCAGTAC
>JAFSWW010000069.1 GCA_017444345.1 Synergistaceae bacterium
TATTCACATTTCTTAAAGGCTTGGCCGGGTCATTATTATTCATTGAAGCGAGTCCATATGTCCACATTCCCGACGGATAAGTAGGCACTACTCCCCAGTAAATTTTTACGAGCGGAAATACTTTTCGCATTTCTCGTAAAGCCTGCTGCATTAAATCTTTATCTGTGAAGGGCGACTCGGTCAATTCGCTCATCATTGAGTCAGCTGTCATTACTCTTTTTACGTCTTCATAGAATCCTGACTGAAATAATCCCGCCGCAAAATCTACAGGGTCAGTGCTGTCTATAATAACAACGTCAAATTTTTCTGAAGTCTCGCGAATAAATTTCATTGCGTCCATACACTTAAAATCAGCTCTTGAATCACTGAACGAACACCCGGCAAAAGGCAGATATTTTTTTGAGCATTCTACAACTCTTGAGTCAATATCAATTAATGTGCATTTCTTGACACAATCATGCTTCAATACTTCACGCATAATAGCACCATCTCCGCCGCCGATAATTAAAACTTTTTCGGGACTCTTGTGCGCACATAATGGAACATGAGCCATCATTTCAGAGTAGCAGAATTCGTCCTTCTCCGTTAATTGAAATGCTCCGTCTAACATCATAGCCCGCCCGTATTCGTAGGTGTCAGCTATTAATAATTCCTGATACTGCGTTTTTTCCGAGTGTATATATTCTTTGATCTTGAGTGAAAGCGTCAAATTATCAGTACTATACTCAGTCAGCCATAAATCATTAAATCTCTTAGGTCTTGTTACATAATCGCTCATGAGATTGCTTCACCTAAATTTACACCGAGTTCAAAGCATTTAGCTAAATCTTCACTAGTCGGCGAAGTAAATACTTCAATTTCAGGGCCTATTTTTTCGAGTTTAATTTTTTCGGCGAAAACCTGTAAAGCTGTTAATGCTCCCTTGCTCCAGCTGTAAGAGCCTGCTATACCTAAAAATTTATTCTTGGGCGCACGATTTAATAATTTCGAGCATAGAGCATCCATAGGCGGGAATAATAACGTGTTATATGTGCAAGCTAACAAAGCAAGAGCCTTATAACGCCAAATATCACGCAAAACACATGAAATATCAGCTCGCGATACATCATACAATCTGACATCTTTAATTTTTGCGCCGCCCAGTCCTGCACAAACAGCTTCAGCCATTCGTCTTGTATTTCCGTACATTGAGCCGTATACGACAACTGCGCCCTGTTCGCCTTCCTGCCTGCTCCATTTGTCATAAAGATTTATAACCTGCTTTATATCTTCTCTGAATAGAGTCCCATGAGACGGGAATATATTTTTTATTTCAAGAGTTCCGAGTTTTCTTAATGCTCCCTGTACCATGTTTGAATATTTTGCTACGATTGCGGCGTAATATCTTAACATTTCATCTTCCCAGCGTGATTTAATTTTTTTGTCGTCAAAGATTCCGCCCTCATGAGCTCCGAATCCCCCGAATGAGTCATTAGAGAATAATACGCCCGTTGACGCGTCAAAAGTTACCATACTTTCAGGCCAATGAAGCATAGGAACTGTAGCAAATTTCAAAATATGTCCGCCTAAGTCGAGAGTCTCGCCGTCCTTCACTGTTATAATATCGTCTTCGATTCCGTGATAGCCTTTGAGTAACGGCATAGTCTTAGCATTCCCGATAAATTTTAGAGCCGGCCACTTTGTTTTAAGCTGGGCAATTAATCCGGCGTGATCGGGTTCCATGTGATTAATTACGAGATAATTTAACGCCCGCCCGTTGAGTGCTTGAGTTAATTTATTAATATATTCATCGAGCCAAGGGCCTTTTACTGTGTCAATAGCTACTGTTGCATTAGTACCCGTTATGACATAGGCATTATATGCTACACCTTGAGGCAGCGGCCATAATGACTCAAATAAATCCGTCTCATAATCATTTACTCCTACCCACCATGTATCTTTATTAGCTTGTATTGCTTCGTACATGTTTAAATAATTTCTCCCTTCTATGAAATAAAATACTGCAACAATTTTAATATAAACTCGGACAAATTTCAGCGAGAACGCAATTTTTACAATCAGGCTTGCGGGAATGGCAAATTTTCCGGCCGTGTTCGATTATATTCACATGACCGCCTAAGCACCTTTCATCGGGTATGATTGACTCAAGACAGCGCGAGATTTCTTCAGGCGATGCATTTTCCGGCTCAATCTCAAGACGCTTAATAATTCTTGTAATATGAGTATCAACTGGGAATGCAGGCAGCTTGAAATCAAATAACATTACGCAATTTACAGTTTTAGCACCGACTCCGGGTAAAGCACGCAAATATTTTCGCATGTCGTGAAAGGTAAATTTTGCAAGTTTCTTGATTGAGTACTCGCCGAAATCCGAATAAATTCTATTCAAGATCTCTATAATT
This sequence comes from Synergistaceae bacterium, assembly GCA_017444345.1. NCBI lineage: Bacteria > Thermotogati > Synergistota > Synergistia > Synergistales > Synergistaceae > Synergistaceae bacterium. The sequence continues at coordinate 2,403 of JAFSWW010000069.1, forward strand.
CTTTCTGCTTTAGTATGACCGAGCCCCGCTGTCTTGATTGCCTGTTCGAGATTCTTAGCTCCTGCCTTCACGACTTCCGGCCAAGTTGGATATAAATTTTTCAGCTGTGTAAATGCTGCGTCGCGATTCTTGTCGTTAGTGTTCTGAGACAATACAGTCAAAATAAGCCCGTCCAAAGGCTCATCGTGTCCAAGTTCAGGCGGACAGGCTTCATTATGATAGATTTCTTCTAGTTTATCGAGCGTGTAAAAAATTTTGCTTATATGTTCCATCTAACTAAATAATTAAATAATAAATAATTACTCTTGATTCTGTGATTGCTCAGAGTTTGACTCGGGCGTTTGAGTTTTCTTGCGCTTCTTTCTGACATCACGGCCGAATTTCTTTTCGAGTCTGATACTATCACCGAGCATTTTCTTGAGTCTTGCTTTAACGAGTCCGTGAACAGTATCATCACTGTATGAGCCGTTTTTTTTCTGCCGGCCTGCACGAACTCCCGTTAAAAGCTCGATTCCCTCATCAATTGTCTTTACTGCCCAGATAGAAAATTTATTGTCTCTCACTGCATTAATAACTTCAGGATTTAACATTAAGTGCCTGATATTTGACTCTGGAATCATGACTCCCTGATTTCCTGTTAAGCCGGTTAATTTGCAGAACTCAAAGAAGCCTTCTATTTTCTCATTGACTCCCCCGATCGGCTGAACATTCCCGAATTGATCTACTGAACCAGTTACGGCGATTCCCTGTTTCAATGGCAGCCCCGACAAAGCAGACAGCAAGCAATATAATTCAGTCGATGACGCGCTATCACCTTCAATGCCTGAATAATTCTGTTCAAATGTAATATGAGCACTAAGACTCAAGGGCATATCTTGAGCATATTTGCGGCCTAAATAACTAGAAAGAATCATCAAGCCTTTATTATGTATGGGCCCGGTCATTTTTACTTCACGTTCGATATTTACGACTCCTTCTTGCCCCATGAAAACATTTGCGGTAATTCTTGAAGGGTGGCCGAATCTCGAATCATTTAAATCAATCACTGATAGGCCGTTAATTTGCCCGACTGACTCGCCGTCCGTGTCTATTCTGAATATACCATCGCCGAACGCTCGCAATAATTTATCGTGATAGAGTCCGGCTCTGTATTCTTTATGCTGAATGGCTTTAATTACATGTTCACGGGTTACGAGTTCCGGATTTCTCCCGGCAATATCAGCCCAAGCATTAGACTCGATTAATAACTCGCGTAAATGCCCGACATCAATAGACAATAAATTTTGATCTTCAGCTTCACGGCTTGACCATTCTATAATTTCAGAGAGTGCAGACGAGTCAAAAGGTTTGAGATTTTCGCGCTTGATAACTTCAGCGATATATTTTGCCATACGCTTTTCACTTGCGGTATTACGGGGCATGTCGACATCAAAACTTGCTTTGATCTTGAAAATTTTGCTGAATTCAGCATCATAATACTGCAGTAACTCATAAATATAGGGGGTGCCTGTCATGATAATTTTCAAGTCCATTTTTATGGGAGCCGGCCTTAATGACGCAACAGGAAGAGCGCCGTATTGTTCGCCTAAATTCTCAATTGCTGCCTCGCCAGTTCGTAAAATTCGCTTGATTGACTCCCATGCCATGAAATTCATTAAAACTTTTTCAGCGTCTAATACAAGAAATCCCCCGTTAGCTTTGTGAAATGCCCCCGCTAAAATTTTCCTGAAATCAGTATATAAATAGCCTTGATGACTTTCATATTCGACTCGTCCGGATAAATTATAATAAGTCGGATTTGTCTCCCATATTACCGGAGCACCTTTTGAGGGGTCATTGCTGACAAATAAATTAGCCTGATAACGGGTAAAATCGACTTCTGCGTTTTCTTCACGTGCGGCAGTAACAAAAGCTCCGAAATTTTCTATAACGTCATCAGACATTTTTGCGAACCAGTTTAATAATTGCTCATTGCCTGAGTATTTCTCGCAAATTTCATTTAGTGACGGAGTTATTGCAGCTCTGCAGATTTCAGCCTCTAACTTGCTTAATTTGTCCTTGAGTGCCTTCTCCATGTCGCGAATTTCACGCATTCCCAGTAAAGTACGTTGAGAAATTTTCTCGCTGGCCTCCTGAAATTTTTTCTGCTGTTCTGAGTCAAGAGATTCATACTCTTCGGGCTTCATTTCGCGTATTATTTTCTTGCCGTTCTCGTCCTTATCAGCAATTAAGGGAATATTAATAAATCCCTGCGGCGTTCTCTTGAGTGAAAATTTTTCTTTAGCTGCCTTAGCTTTTAACTTGTCCATGATTGAGCCGGCTTTTTCCTGAAATTTTTTCACGTGGGAGGCCTTTGCGTCTTCATATTGACTCTGTTCAAATGCTTTGCTGATAGTAATCTTTAAATCTTTTAGCAGTTCTTCGAGGTCATCAGCTAATTTTTTGCCTTTACCTGCCGGGACTGACACAGAAAGAGGCTCTCCGGGCTTGTCGAAATTATATAAATAAAGCCAGTCATCAGGAGCAGGAAGAGTCTGGGCTTTACTCTGTAATCTTTCAAGGGCGTAACTAGTTCTGCCGCTTCCGGGCTGACCTACTAAGAAAATATTATAGCCTCGTCCATTTACAGCGAGTCCGAATTCCATAGCCTCGACTGCTCTTTGCTGGCCGGGTAGTCCTTCAGGCTTGCGGGGCTTTACGATGTGAATATCATTTGTTGAAGAAATTTTCCAGCTCTCGACGGGTTTAATTTTGCGTAAAGAGTCAGCTGTTAATTTCCGCTTTGATAAAATTTGCTGTGAAATATTAATTTTCCTGTTCACTATATAAAATTTTCTCCTTATTTATTCATTAAAGAATTCGTCTATATCTGTTTCCGGTAATGTTAATTTCTTTATTTTATTCGTCAATCTGCTCGGAGTCTTTATAAATCTGCGCAGTCTGTATAAAAATCTCGTATCACCCATTAAATGACGGTCAAGAAACCAGTTTTTATAAAACAATTCCGGCCAAGTTCCTGAACCTACCCGGCGTGCTTTATCTAATGGCTGTGAAAAAATATTTGTCATGAAATCCTGATAATTCTTGTATTCCTGCTCAGAATATTTTTTTTGCGAGTCAGTTTGCCAAGGCCTGCTAACAATATATGCCCATAAATCGTCGTCCTCGTCAATTTCTTTAACGCGTTTAACTACATCTTCAATATTATTATAATCATTTACATTTATGAATGCTTCAGGATTATATTCTTCTGAGACGTAGGGATTCCCCCAGTAAATGGGCACTGTATGAGCCTGAAGACTCGTTAATAATTTCTCGGAAGTATAGCCGTCAAAGCTAGCATTTTCGCAGGCAATAGAAAATTTATAGTGATTCTTGATTTTAATGCTTAACTCTTGCCAATCACAAGAACTGCTTATAACTGTACCGACATTATTTAAATATTTTCCGAGCGATTCTACACGCTTATATTGCGATAAAATATCAAATATCTTTTTCCTGATAGAATCTGCAGATGCGTTTGAGTAAATAAAATTACAGAAACGTTTTTTGCTGCCTAGTAAATTTTTTGCTTCAGACTGGGTTAAATTATTAGTCATTTCAGGCATAATCACTTTACTATCTCCGACAAAAATATGCGGCGGAATTCTCGCGACTCTGTCCCTATATGAAAATTTCCAATTCCAGCATATAGCATAGTCAAATATATTCAAATCCGGTGATATTGCTTCTCTCATGAAACCTATTAAAATCGGCTTGTGATTATTATCAGTCAAAATTTTCCTTAAAGATTTCTCGTATTCAGGCTTAAAATAAATCCTATCAGAGACTATTACATAATCAGGAGTCTCATTATCGAGCACGATTCTATCTGCAATCTTAATATCTTTTATACATAGCATAGTCAATAATGAATCAGTGTCATGTACATCAAAATAATTAAATGCAACTCTTATTTTATCGATCATGAAATGAAAAACTCCATTTATTACCGCGTCAAACACTTATGAGCCGCCAAAGCCTCAATTACTGCCGAGTCCTCGCGTTCCAGTATTATATTATTCATTTGCTCGTATTCTTCATAGCCTCCCAGTGTATCAAGAACATCAAGCACGTATTCACGTTCTTTTGAATCAAATCTATTAGTCAATAATCCAAATAAAATTACTCCGCGTGAAAACCAGTTATAAAACTCTTCAGATATAGAAAGCGTGTCATAATACATCACGGCAAAATTGAACTCTTCAAAATCTTTAGGGTTAGCGTCATCATCAGGTTCGGGCGAATATCCAAGCATATAAAACGGTATTTCAGGCGCAAGAATTAAAGCATCCCAGAACATTTTTGCACAAAGAATCTTTCTATTATTTTCCGGAGAAAGCATAAACGCCGCAATTAATCTTGAATAAGCCCATGCCGGTGAACGTTCAGAATCTTTCATAGTCTGTGCTAAAATTTTCTGCCATTCATGACGAGCCAGCATTATACGATAATATAGTGCTTTCGTTGCGTTCCTGTTAATATCTTCGTCCTCGTCATCTTCAATAGTGCTGCAATCTGACTCTAAAACTTTTTCACAGGAAATAAAAGCCTCGTCTAATTGCCCCAGCGTAAAAAGTGTAAATGCTAATCTCTGATTCAAGACTACAAATAATAAATCTTTATCTTCAGGGTTAGTGCTGCCGTTTTTTGAGAGTGATTCAAGAGCGCGCTTTATTAAATCAGCACGTGAATTATCATTCTCGGTGTTATCGGCTTTAATCATTAATGCTTCGGGGACTTCTGAGTCAATCTCTAAAATCTGATTAGCTATAGCAAGCGAACGGGCCGAACTCGTTGTGTTATAGGCCATTCCTAAAAGCTGCTTAATCCTGTCTTGTTTACTCTTCATGATTTAATCAACGTCCCATTGTCCATCGTTATTATTTTCGGGCGGATTATTGTTATTACTGCCGCTATTATTATTACTCTGCATTGAAGTAACAGAATCTCCTGCGCCGCCTGACTCCCAGTAAGCACGCATTGACGTTAAAATCACTTGGCCGCCCCATATATAGCCCCATCTACGAGCTAAATCTGCGACTTCTAAAGGCTCAGAGCCATAATAATAAACATTATTCTTTCTTAACTCTTCAGCTATGAGACATTCAAGACGCTTTAACATTTCCCATGTATATTCGCCGGACTCAGGGGTAAATTTCCGCCATTTATTGCCCATCCAAATCCAAACGCCGACTCGTGAATTATGCCATGCAATTAAAGTATTTACGCTCCCATATTTAAGCCAGCCCATACGGTTGCAATTTTTCTCGCGGATCTTCATAAATTCGGGGTGCTCAATCGGCAGGCCATATGACCACACAGCGGCAATTCTTAATAATTCGGGCTCATTCATGGGAATTACTGAACCTACTAAAATATTTGTCGGCCTTATTGCTCCGTCAACGCCTAATTTTCCGTAGACCCAGCGATTTTCTGCAATCTGAGCGACCGGGTAACCGTCAAAAGTTGCGTACCATCCTGAAGGCAAATCACGAGGCTGCCATATGTCAAAATTCATAGCGTAAGTTTTCTGGTAAGCTGTCATTACGACTCGCGAATAATTACGAGCTCCGCGCAAAATTACTCCGTCCGGCATATTTACAAGACGTTCGGCAGCATTTGCACTTGATAATGACATACACAGACTCAACGCTATTATTATATTTTTGCCTGAACTTAGGGACAAAATTTTTTTCACCTGCCAAATTTTTATGATTTATTTTCCTGCTCATTATAGCGTATTATTGCTTTCTGTCTAATTCTATATAATTACATTCTTGAATATTTTACTCGTCAAGTATAATGCGAAATCAAGTATAAAAAATTTTGCGCGAGTCTTCATATTCCATAAATATTAGCATGAAACAAAATCGACTCTCATACTTAATAGCGAGTATAAGCGCGGGGCCTTCACTCTGTAAATATATAAATCACGAACATAAAATAAAATCGACTCTCATAAGCGAGTATAAAAATTTTGCGCAAGTCTTCATATTCTTGAATATCTAATCCGGCGGACATAGTGCGATATAGTCGAACACAAAACAAATCCCAGACTCAGACCTAAAAGCGAATATAAACAATTCAGCGCATTATTATAAACAAATTCAGCTGTTCCGGCGTAAAGTCCTGATATTGAGTGAAAAAATAGATCTCCGGGAATTAACGGAATTATCGAAGGATATACAAAAAATGTAGAAGGCTGCCGGCGTGTTACAGCAAAGAATTCGGCATATAAAGCAGCAACTAAAGCCGAGAGAGTCATATAAAGCACTCTATTAAAATTAAACGGTGCCAGCAGAATTAAAGCGATTCGGGTCAACATTCCGCCCAGTCCTGCGAGATATAAATCTTTGACTTGAATATTAAATACTATAGCAAAACCCACCGACGCAAAAAATGAAAATATAATCAATAAATAATTACTCACTTTTGAAGGATCAAGAACGCCCATCATTACATAACCTTTGAAGACTACTAAAGCAATATACATACCTAAACCGAGTGCCATAGTCTCAATAAAAATTTTCAACATCTGCAAAATCCCGTTATTCTCATGGCCGCAAAGTAAATTACTCATAGCATTTACTAGGGGGATTCCTGGAATTACTATCATTGAGACTGTGATTAAGACTACAGATAAATTTTCGCCCAGTCCTGAATAAATAAATAATATAGCAAATGAAGCAGCTATAAACATGATTAATATATTCGCAAGGATTCTATCTAGGCCGCTTTTCTCGAAAAAAATCAGCAGGAAATGAATTATAACTGTAACGAAAATAACAGGCACTAAATCAAGCAAGCTCCCCCCGAATATAAAGCTCAAAGACGACATCGCAATAATCCGGCCAAGAATAATTATATAATCATTATATTCTCTCACGTTCATAGCACGAGAAAGCATTTTATCTAAAAATTTCGGGTTCGGTGTGATTTCAGTAACTTTATAAGATAATTGATTCAAGCTCCGGAGTCTCTCTAAATTAATTCCCGCAGGAGGTATTGACGCTTGTCTTGACGAATAACGGCCTATTAAATCACTTGCACTGACTGAAATATGCGAACTTAATAAAAATATGCTGATGTCCTGTAATTTATATGCTTTGCAAATAAAATTTATAGCTAAGTGGACGCGTTCAAGATTTGCACCTGATAAAATTAATTGCCGGCTGAGATTTACGCAGAATATTAATACATCTTCAAGCATTCAATAAATCACTCCAAATTTTTATTTATAAAAAAATGGCGCATGAACGAATCACACGCCGAGAAAAATTTTTTAGCCTCCATAAGTCAATTTCACTATTGCTGTAGTAACTGGCGGGCAGAAAGTCAATAAGAATAACAACGCGACTAATAATAAATAAAACGGGATAGCTTCCTTCATGAAAGTTTTTGTCTTGCACCCTGTAACTGAACATGTAACGAACATCAATGTACCCATAGGCGGAGAAAGTGCCCCGATCGCGTTATTAAATATATAAATCATAGCAAATTGAATCTCGTCAATTCCGTATTGTCTCGCAATTGGAGCCAGTAAGGGAACTAATACAATCATTGTTGCGTTGCCCTCTATGAACATTCCGACTATCAGAACAAAAATATTTACAGCAATCAAGAACGCATATTTATTCGGACAAATCGACACAATAAATTCTGTCAATTGCTGGGGGATTCTTTCTTTAGTCAATACCCATGAAAACACGGACGCAGCAGAAACTATTAACATTATCCCGCCCGTCGTTGATACAGTCTCTTTGCAGGCTTGAATAATTCCCTTTATGCTCAATTCACCGTAAATCAGACCTAAAATTATCGCGTAAAGTATTGCAATTGCTCCGGCTTCAGTTGCAGTGAAGACTCCGAGTCTGATTCCTCCGATTATAATAATGGGTAAACACAAGGGAAGTAATGCCGGCTTCAAATGCTCCCAGAGTTCCGCCCACGTCATAGCCCTATCACGAATCGGCATATAACCGCGTTTCTTTGATATTATGTGAACTAGAATCATCATGGCAATACACAGCGAGCCTCCGACAGTTATACCCGACATGAATAATTTTCCGATTGAGACATCAGCAATGCACCCATAAAGAATCATAGCGATTCCCGGCGGAATTAACGGCGTAATCATTGCGCTTGCTGCAGTAACTACCGAGCTGAATTCTTTAGAGAAGCCTTGTTTCTCCATTTCGGGAACTAACATTTTTGCTTCCATAGCTGCGTCGGCCAAGTTCGAACCTGATAAACCGCCCATCAAAGTCGATAATAACACATTGACCTGCGCAAGTCCCCCCGGCATTCGTCCCGTTATAGCTGAACAGAAATTCATGATTCTATTCGTAACTCCTGAATAATTCATAAACGTGCCGGCACATACAAAAAAGGGAATCGCTAAGAGTGAAGGACTCTCGGTGCCCGTTACTGCCTTCTGACCGAAAATAATTTGATTTATGCCCGGATTCAGCAAGAAATATATCAATGAGCCGCCGAATACTGACACGAAAACAGGGACTTTTAAGAATAACAAGACTAACATCATGACAGCCGAAATTCCTAAAACTGTATTTGTGCCTAAAGTTTTGCCTAAGATTTCAAGATAGGGCTTGACCCACTGAATATTTACTCCGACTAATAACACAATAGCAGCAAGAATTACTACAGGAGTCGGACGCTTTAAGACAAGCAATAATATAACGAGTGCAGCTGCTCCGGCAATACTCAAATTTAAAGCGTTAATCATTCTTGAGCCGCCTCACTTTCCGGAATCTCTATAGACTTTGTGAACAAGGGCGCATATTTCGAGACAAAATAACTCACGATCATTAATGCACACCCATATGGAGCGACTCCGTAAATGTAAATATAGGGAATTCTCAAAATTGGAGTCGGCCTTCCTGAACGCCCGAAAACTTGAGCAATATAAGCCTGTGATTTAGTAAGCAAGAAAACTAGCACGAACAGCACTATTAAATCAATTACATAGCCCATAAATTTTTGTAATTTCTCAGGGAGTGAGTCTACAAGCATTTCTATAGCGACATGACTCCCAGTTCTAAAAGCTACACTCGCGCCCATGTAAATTAGCCATACTTGACAAAACGCAGAAATTTCTTCCTGCCATAAAATCGGATCGTTCATTACATAACGTTTAAAGACTCCCACGCTAGTAATCAGAGTTAAGACTATCAAAGCAACTGACGCTATTATTAAATCAAGATTGCATAAAATTTTTATTAATGGATTAGCTTTTTTTGTAGCCATAAATAAATATTCACCTCGCAAAATAAAAAAATGGGAACAAACCCGCAGGCTCATTCCCTGAAAATTAAATCATTATTTCATTGCTGCCTTGACTCTGTCATAAAGCCCGTCTGACCACTTGAAAGTCGCACCCAGTTTGTAGAAATCCTGCGCCTTTGTCCTGAAACCTTCTAAAACTTTTTCATCAGGAACTACAACTGTTACGCCCTCTTTTTTCATGAGGTCAAGATAATAATCATTTGCCTTTGCCTGAAGTTCGTTATTATAGACTCCAGCCTCGTAGCCAGTCTCAACAAGTGCCTTTTGCTGTTCAGGTGTGAGTCCGTCAAACCACATAGACGAACAAATCCAGTTTGTGAAATTCAAAACATGGCCGTCAAGTATTAAAAATTTCGCGACTTCATGATGTTTGCGTCCGTAAAGAGTGCTTAATGGGTTCTCGCCGCCGTCAATTGTCCCCTGCTGTAATGCCGTGTAGACATCGCCGAGACTCATCCCGACCGGTGTAGCTCCTAAGACTTCAAATCCCTTTGTCTGAATCTGATTCGTGGGAACTCGAATTTGCAAACCCTTCAAATCTTCAACTGTTTTAACGGGCTTAGTCGTGAGTGTGTGCCTTTCACCATATGCCCAGTTAGCTGCGACAATTTTAATGCCCATTTCGTTGAGTTTTGCGCACTGTTCTTTCCACCAGTCAGACTGAATCAATTTCCAGCACTCATCCCAGTTAGCAAACAGGAACGGCCCGAAAACTATTCCCATATCAGGCACGCCGTAATCCGCGAAAAATGCACCGTCAGCAAGAGTCATAACAGGTTCACCGAGAAGCATTTGATCAATTAAATCCGTCTTATTTCCAAGCTGTGAATCAGGGAATAATTCAATAGTTAATCCAGTATTACGGGCTGCAAGTAAATCTTTCCATTTTTGAAGTCCCTGCCCGACCGGTTCCGTGATTGAATTCTCGAAGCCGATTTGTAAGACTGCATCAGCATATGCACCTGACACAAGCAAACTTGTTAAAACTAGAGCTGCAAATAATTTTTTCATAAATAAATGCCTCCTAAAATAAATATAAATTTTTGAACCCAGTTAAACCGGGATTCACTCCACCTGTAAAACTTTATAATTTCCTGCTGACTCGACCGCGTTAATTAAGGCCTCATCAGAAATATTTTTGCCGCTTAATATGACCTCAATAAATTTTGCTTTCACATTAACTGAATCGACTCCGTTAATTTGCATGAGAGAGTCAATAATTTTTTTATTATCAAGCTCGTTATTTATTCCCGAAATATATAAAACTTTGTAGTCTATCCGCTCAATCTTGAAAATTACCGGCCTCGTTCCATCGTTGCAGCAAGCTATCATGAGTCGCTCGTCATTCGTCCAGTTGCGCATTATTGAGCCGCCCTGTAAAGCTACATAAATATAACGGCTTATGCAGTCCCACGCCTCAGCACATTGAGTCCCGTTCCCCTCGCGCCAAAAGTCGTCTTTATCGTCATAGCGTTCAAATATGAATGTATCTCCCACGTTATAAAATGGACACATGCCGGACTCCGGGTCTGCGAGATATTTTGCCTGTAAATCTTTATAACATTTTTTGTCAATTACAGTAACTCGGCACTTATGCTGCAAAATTAAAGCCTCCTGAAAAAATTTTTTTATGGAATAACGCGAAATATTATAGCAAAATTTAAGCCCTGAAAGATTCGCATATTATACTGAATTATGTTATGCAAAAATAAACGCGCAAAAATATAATATCTCGTCTACACATCATAAATTATGCTAGAATTCTAATAATTTCACGTGAAGGGAATAATTTACAATGCGAGTTCTATATATAACACATCACGCGCCGGGGGCAATGACATCGGCAAAATTTTATAATATTCAGTGCAAAAAATATAATATCTCGTCTACACATCATAAATTATGCTAGAATTCTAATAATTTCACGTGAAGGGGAATAATTACAATGCGGGTTCTATATATAACACATCAAGATACGCCGGGCAATGGAGCAGAAATCTCAATGATAAATTTAATTCTTGACATGAGAGAACGCTATAAAATTTCTCCGGTCGTGTTAATGCCTTCAGAAAATGAACTCGCCGATAAATTCAAGTCTCAAAATATAGAAGTCATTATCTCAAAATTTGAATTCTGGGAAGACGCTTATAAAATCCGTTCACTTAGAGAATTAGAAATGTGCTTTAATTATTACCCCCGACAAGTAAGGGCTTATTTGAGATTATTGCGTATAATAGAATTATTCAATACAAAAAATTTAGAATTTGACATCATTCACACGAACGCAAGCGGAATAAACATAGGCGACGGACTCGCACAAAAATTATCACTCCCGCATATATGGCACTTCAGGGATTACGGAATTGACGACTATAATATTGACTATAAAGATCCCCTTTCACTCGTTAAAGAAGCTTACTCAAGATCAAGCGCAAATATAGCAATATCAAAATCAATTTATGACTCATACGTCAACGAGCGCAAATTATGCAGTCCCGATAACACAAGAATAATTTACAACGGAGTCAAGATTCCTGATTCATACGAGAAAAAATTTTTACATGATAACCGAGTAAATTTCTGCATAATCGGCGGAATCTCTACAACTAAGAATCAATTAATGGCCGTAAATGCGTGCGTGAAATTAAAAGATTCAGCAGATAAATTTATTCTTAACATAATAGGTTCATGCGAGGGCGAATATTTTAACGAGTTACAGGAAATTATAAGCTCGAACGGCTTAGAAAATTGCGTAAAATTTTTAGGCTTTCATAACGACATAAATAAAATTTTGCGAAATATGAACGTTGGCTTAATGCTTTCAAGGCGTGAGGCATTCGGGCGCGTTACTGTTGAGTATATGCTTAATTATATGCCCGTTATAGGCGTGAACACGGGGGCGACTCCTGAAATTATTAATAACGAGTCGGGCTTTATCTGTGAACTTGACGACTCCGAAAAATTAGCCGAATTAATGCAAAAATTTATCACGAATCCTGAATTACTCCATCAAATGGGCAGCAAAGCGCGTGAAAGGGCAGTAAAAAATTTCTCGCTTGAACATAACACTGACGAAATTTATAAACTCTATCAGGAAATATTAACCCGCGAATAAAATAAAACTCCCTCCCGCATAAAATAAAATCAGGAGGGACAAATTTTTAAATATTTTCTTCAATCCATGCCTTCAAATCCGGTGCTGACTGAAAGCCTACTTTACGCGCTGTTACTTTGCCTTCTTTGAGAATCATTAAACTGGGAATGCTCATGACTCGCAATTTCTTAGCAAGTGCGGGATTCTCTTCTGCGTCGGCATTAAAGAACTCGACTCGTCCGGCAAAATCAGGCGACTCTGAAAGCTCTTCAACTACCGGAGCAATCATCTTACAGGGCCCGCACCATGTCGCAGAAATATCAAGGAAGGCTACTTTTGCTGACTCAAGCTCGGCGGCATTATCACCGGTTATAATCTTTACTGACATTATAAAGCCTCCTGAATTATAATAACGACTTCACGCACTCTTCAACTTTTGCCATATCTGTAGTAGGCTCAAAGCGTTTTACAACATTTCCGGCGCGGTCAACTACAAATTTCGTGAAGTTCCATTTGATATCGGGCTTCTTTGCAAAATCGGGATCGGCCTTCCCTAACATGTCATTAAGAACGGGCGTTAATTTGTTGTCAGGATCAAAGCCCTCAAAACCTTTTTGACTCTTCAGGAAAGTATACAGCTTTAATTCATTTGCTCCGTTAACGTCTGACTTCTTGAACTGGTCAAATTTCGTGTCATAGTGAAGAGTGCAGAATGAGTGAATCTCTTCATCAGAGCCGGGAGCTTGGCCGCCGAACTGATTGCAGGGTATATCAATAATTTCGAGTCCCTTGTCGTGATATGCCTCGTACATTTTTTCGAGAGGTTCATATTGAGGCGTAAACCCGCAGCCCGTCGCTGTGTTGACGATTAATAATACTTTGCCTTTGAAGTTAGAGAGGGAACATTCTTTGCCGTCAGTCGTGTAGACCGAATAATCATAAACTGTGCTCATTGTAAAAATTTCCTCCGATTTGAATATATTATTTCATGACTATTATATATCATACATAGGGACTTGCGAGTTTCCGCCGGAGTAATTTATTTATCAATTTCTTAAACATGATAATTTTGTAGCCTGTATCATTCTTAAGAAAATCTTTTAATCTCCTTAAGCCTTTAGTATTTGGATAAAATGAATTATATTTTGTACATAAAATTTTTTCATATTCTGCGTTAGGAGTTGTGAAGGCCGTTATTTCTTCGTCTGAAAGCTCGTGATCTCGTATAAATTCATTCGGTACAATCAAGAAAGAGTCTTCATTCTCAAGACCGGGAGTAAATTTCATTGCGCGTTTTTGAAGGTGGATATATATAAATTCATAATTTTTGCTTCTCTCAACATCACCGCCAATTCCGAAAATTTTTCCATTTTCCCATCTAAAAGCAGGTATTATTTCAGAGTTGCAGCAATCTTTAAATTCCTTCACATATGGA
>JAFSWW010000070.1 GCA_017444345.1 Synergistaceae bacterium
ATTTCTCGTTTAGTTCGTTCGAGCATGTTGGAAATTTTGACTCAGGACTATATAAGAACGGCATATTCTAAAGGTTTGAGCGAGTTTGCTATAATTTATATTCACGCTTTAAAGAATGCAATTATCCCCGTCATAACCTATTTAGGGCCGTTGACTGCTGGAATCTTAACGGGGAGTTTTGTAGTTGAACAAGTTTTCGGAGTTCCGGGACTCGGCACATTCTTTGTAACAAGCATAAATAATAGAGATTACACGACAATAATGGGAGTTACTATATTTTATAGTGCGCTGTTAGTATTCTTTAATTTGATTGCTGATTGCTGCCTAGCTTTGATAGATCCCAGAATCAAATTACAATAATAAATAGTGAGGGAATATTAACATGTATGATTTTACGCCTCTTACACTTGAAGAGAGAACGAGCGCTGAGACTCTAAGGCCTTCTCTTACTTACTGGCAGGACGTTTGGCAGAGACTCAAGAAAGATAGACTCGCTTTATTCGGCCTGATAGTGATTCTTGTTATGTTGACGCTTGCAATTTTCGGGCCTTATTTCTCAAGCTATGATTATGACACTACAAATTTTTTCGCTACGAATGAGCCGCCGAGCTTAAATCATTTATTAGGGACTGACATGTTAGGGCGTGATTTATTTGTTAGGATTCTTTACGGTGCAAGAATTTCTCTCGCTGTGGGAATCTTAGCAAGTTTCATAAATTTATTTATCGGAGTAATTTACGGGGGGATTTCGGGATTTTCCGGCGGAAAAGTTGATAATTTCATGATGGGAGTTGTTGATGTGCTTTACAGCGTGCCCGTTATGATTTATGTAATTTTATTGATGGTAGTAGTCGGCCCCGGCTTGAAAAGTATATTTATAACGCTGGGAATTTCTTACTGGGCACCGATGGCGCGAATCGTACGGGCTGAAGTGTTGAGACTCAAGAATGAAGAATTTATTTTGTCAGCTCGTGTGTTAGGAGCTTCACCGTCAAGAATTTTGCTGCGTCACTTGATACCTAATGCGATGGGGCCGATTCTTGTAACTCTTACATTTTCGATTCCGGGGGCGATTTTCACGGAGGCATTCTTGAGCTTTGTCGGCTTAGGAGTGTCTGCACCTATGGCGAGTCTTGGAATGCTTTGTAATGACGGTATAGGCGCATTAATGGTATATCCGACACAATTATTCTTCCCGGCGGCTGTGATTTCGATAATGATACTTGCATTTAACTTTTTAGGCGATGGCTTGAGAGACGCTCTTGATCCGAAATTAAGAAAGTGATTTAGAGTGAAAAATTTTGCCTAACATGTTTTGATTTTCACGGAGCAGGCGGGTGAGCGGGTAGGAGTAGAATAAAGCATGAATTTGCATATATAACAAAGGGGAGTGATTTAATTTGAGCGAAAATATTTTAACAGTTGAAGATTTGCACACGTCATTTTTTACCTCAATGGGAGAAATTAAGGCCGTCAATGGAGTATCTTTTACTCTTAAGCGCGGGGAAGTTCTCGGAATTGCGGGCGAGTCTGGCAGCGGAAAGAGTGCGGCAATGTTATCTATAATGGGTCTGAATAAAATCAAGTCAGGCTCTATAATATTCAACGATAAAAATATAAGCAATTATAATATAAATCAAATTCGGGGCAAAAATATTTCTATGATATTTCAGGATCCTATGACGAGTCTAAATCCGGTTTTGACAATCGGCTATCAAATGCGGGAATCTCTCAAGCGTCATAAATGGCAGGGCGATATAAATTTGCGGGTCCTCGAAATGCTCGAAAAAGTAGGAATATCTCCGGCCAAGAAAAGAATCTCGCAATATCCTCACGAGTTCAGCGGCGGGCAGCGTCAAAGAATCATGATAGCAACGGCCTTACTTTGTGAACCTGATTTATTAATCGCTGATGAGCCTACTACTGCGCTTGATGTAACTGTTCAGGCTCAAATTTTGAAGTTGATTAAAGATTTACAGAAAGAGTCTCACATGTCAGTAATATTAATAACTCATGATTTAGGAATAATCGCGGGCGAATCTGACAGAGTCTTAATCATGTACGGCGGGCATATTTTAGAACAGGGAACGAGAAGAGAAATTTTTTACACGCCCTCACACCCTTATACTCAGGGATTATTACGTTCTGTGCCTAATCCTGATAATATCAAGCAAAAATTAATTCCCATTGAAGGCCAGCCCCCTGACCTGTTAAACCCTCCTAAAGGCTGCCCATATGTCAAGAGATGTGATAAAGCAATGCGCTTGTGTCTTGAAAAATATCCGGTTATGAATTCTTTAACTGATACTCATAAATATAATTGCTGGCTGGGAGTGAAAAGGTAAAAAATGAGCGCGTTACTTGAAATTAATGATCTCACTAAATATTTTAACGGCAATATCAGGGCACTTAATAGAGTTTCATTTTATGTGAATAGGGGCGAGACACTCGGACTAGTAGGCGAGTCTGGCTGCGGCAAAACTACTTTAGCACGTACTATCATAAAATTATATGAGCCTGATTCGGGGCAAATTATTTATAACGGTCAGGATATTACGCGCCTAAATTCTAAACAAATGCTCCCATTCAGGAAAAAATTACAAATGATATTTCAAGATCCCTATGCTTCACTAAATCCAAGAATGACAGCCGACGATATTATTCGGGAATCAATGATAATTCACGGAGTTCCTAAAGATGAGCAGTCAGACCGAGTAAATGAATTATTGCGGCTCGTAGGACTTAATAGCGCGCAGTCAAGCCGTTATCCCCATGAGTTCAGCGGAGGGCAGCGTCAAAGAATCGGCATAGCTAGGGCATTAGCTGTAGAACCTGAATTTATTATCTGTGATGAGCCTATTTCTGCTCTTGACGTGTCTATACAGGCTCAAATTGTAAATATGCTTCAGGACTTGCAAAATAAAATGGGACTGACTTATTTATTTATCGCTCATGATTTATCAATGGTAAGGCACATAAGCTCGCGAGTCGCAGTAATGTATCTCGGTCAAATCTTAGAAATTGCAGACAGTAACGAATTATATTCACACCCCCTGCATCCTTATACAATATCGCTATTGTCTTCTATTCCTGTGCCTGATCCCGACAAATCAGACCAGCGCAAAATTTTATCTCTTAAGGGCGAAATTCCCAGCGCGTTAAATATTCCCACGGGCTGCAGCTTTCACACGAGATGTCCTAGAGCAAGGCCGGAATGCAGGACTATTAACGCAATTTTAAGCGAGAAAGGAGCGAATCATTTATGTTCATGTCCATTTGTAGAAAGCTAAAAATTTGTATAATTATAATATTAATTTTTGCCGGAATTGCAAGCGCGGGGACTCGTGAAATAATTTATAATATGGGCGTTGATCCGAGAACTATAGACCCGTTTTTAAATTATGCTCTTGACGGTGGAATTGTAGACGTAAATATTTTTGAGGGACTTGTTAGAATGGGCTTTAATGGCAAAATAGAACCTGCCTGTGCTGAAAGCTGGGATGTATCACCGGACGGGCTGACATGGAAATTTTATTTGCGTGATAATTTAAAGTGGTCGGACGGCGAGAAATTAACAGCTCAAAATTTTAAGGACGGCTTTATGCATTTAATAAATCCTAAGACGGCCTCACCATATGTTAATTATGGATTCTTTATCAAGAACGCGGAAAAATTTTATAAGGGTCAGGCAAAATCTGAAGAAGTCGGACTCTATGCTCCTAACGAGAAAACTTTTATTATTAATCTCGAATATAAGAATCCTTTAATGCTTTATTACATGGAATTCCAGACTTTTACGCCCGCAAGAATGGACATAATAAGCAGGAATCCCAGAGGCTGGGCAGCTAAACCTGAGACTCTTATATCAAACGGGGCATTTACTCTCTCAAAATGGAAACACGGGAGCGGCGGAGAAATTATTTTACTCAAGAATAATAATTACTGGGACTCTGAAAATGTGAAAATTGACAGATTGCGCTTTGTCTTCATAGGGGACACTAACACAGCACTAGCAGCCTTCAAAGCAGGGAAGATTGATTATATAAGCTCAATACCGGCTCGAATTCTGCCCGCGTTATTGAAATCAGGTGAGGCAAAATCACTCCCGGCACTTGCTACAGGTTTTATTGATTTTAACTCTGCTCACAAACCTTTTGACGATTCAAGAGTCAGACTCGCATTTACACTTGCAATAGACAGAAGTATCATAACCGATAAACTTTTGAAGAGTGGCGAGAAACCGGCAACCGGGCTAGTAAGTTATTTAGTACCGGGCTTGACTGATTCGCAGGATTTCAGGACGGAAGGGGGCGCGTTTTTGCCAGTGAGTGCAGATATTGAACAGGCTAGAAAACTTTTATCTGAAGCAGGTTATCCAAACGGTGAAAATTTTCCGGAAGTGTCATTAAAATATAGCGGCAAACCGGGCGTTAATATGCTCGCTGAAGTCCTGCAAAACATGTGGAAGGAAGTTTTAGGCGTAAATGTTGCTTTATTAAATGAAGAATGGAAAGTATATCTTAAGTCAATACAGGACGGAGATTTTGATATGGGCGTGCATAACTGGGTGCTTGACTTCCCTGACGCGTCGAATATCTTAGAAATTTATAAATCTGACTCGCCTCAAAATACTATTGGCTGGAGTAATTCAGAATTTGACGATTTAATGCGAAAATCAGCCCTCGAAATGGATCGGTTAAAACGTATAAATTATTTACACGAGGCCGAAAAAATTTTAATGCGTGAAATGCCTTCATTACCGTTATATTTCCTGTCATTTCCTGAGATGAAGAGTAAACGCGTTAAAAATATATATCAAGTTCCGACCGGGATTATATTATTCAGAATGGCCGAGATTGTAGAGTAATAGCGTGTTTTTTCCGCCGCCGACGGGGTGGGCGGGTGGGAGGAGGCGGCGGAA
>JAFSWW010000071.1 GCA_017444345.1 Synergistaceae bacterium
GAACAAGGAATAAATATCGGGGGGCGGGCGGGTGGGGACTACTCGATATTACGAGCGACTCATTAAATAGCTTGTGTTAGGATATATTTATTTTGCAGGAATAATTTTATTTTAAGGAGGCTTAATTTATAAATTGATAACGATAACTGATTCAAAAAATTTTTATCGCAGCGACATAAAGACTCAGAGTCCAGATATTAGCAAAAATGTCAGTAATATAATTGACTCCGTCATAAAACAGGGCGACAAGGCAGTTATTGACTACGAGAAAAAATTTGACGGTGTAGAACTCGACTCGCTTTTAGTGAGTGACTCAGAGATCCAGCACGCTATAAAATCACTAGACAGCAAATATATAGACATGCTCAAACGTGCGGCAAAAAATATTTATGAATTTCACTCTAAACAAGTCCGAACAGGTTTTATTTATTCAGATAAAGAGGGCGTTATACTGGGTCAAAAAATTATCCCGCTTGAAAGAGTCGGCCTTTATGTTCCGGGCGGTACTGCTTCTTATCCGTCGAGCGTCTTAATGAACGCTATTCCCGCAAAAATAGCAGGCTGTGATGAAATCTATATAGCTACTCCACCCGAAATTAAGCCGGAAATTATAGCAGCTTCTCACATTGCCGGTGTAGATAAAATTTTCAAAATGGGAGGGGCGCAGGCAATCGCAGCATTTGCATACGGGACTGAATCAATTAAGCGCGTTGATAAAATTGTAGGACCGGGCAATATTTATGTCTCAGAGGCAAAACGTCAAGTATTCGGGCGGGTTGCTATTGACATGATAGCGGGACCGAGCGAGATTTTAATAATTGCCGACAAAAATAATTATCCTGCTCATTTGGCTGCCGACATGTTAGCACAGGCCGAACACGATAAACTTGCGACTTCTATATTAATCACTAATTCAAAGCGTCTCGCGAAAAGTGTAGCCGACGAAATCGAAATACAATTAATGAATCTTGAGCGCAAGGAAATAGCCCGCGAGTCAATTAATAATAACGGGAGAATTATTCTTGTTAAGAATCTTGACGAGGCTGTTAATATCGCAAATAAGATCGCGCCTGAACACTTAGAATTATGCGTAGAGAATGCCTTTGAATGGATAAGTGCCGGGAAGATTCGTAATGCAGGCTCTATATTTCTTGGCCGGAATTCTCCGGAAGCACTAGGGGATTATTACGCCGGACCTAATCACACGCTGCCGACGATGGGAACTGCTAGATTTTCGAGTCCTTTATCAGTCGATGATTTTATCAAGAAATCGCAATTTATTTATTACACGAGCGACGCACTAAATAAGGCCTCACAGGACATTGAAGACTTTGCTAAATCTGAAGGCCTCACAGGCCATGCAAATAGTGTAGTGATTCGCAGGCCTGAAAAAATGTGATATAATGCGATTGTCAGCAAGCAAGAGGGGCTTAATGACAAAACGATCAATCTTAGAAAGAAACAAGAATTTCATGAGGAGGTCATTATTATGGCAAAAGCAGTAGTAAATCAGGATGCGTGCGTAGGTTGTGAATCATGCGTGGGAGCTTGCCCGGTCAGCGCAATTTCTGTTAATGACGGTAAAGCAAGCGTTGATGCAGGAACTTGCTGCGAGTGCGGCACATGCGTATCAACTTGCCCGGTTGGTGCGATTTCACAGTAAGAATAAGAGATTTACACATATAATTAAAAATTTAACGAATCTTGCAAGAAGTCTCTCTCCTAATATATAGGCGGTGAGATGAATTGCGCGATATAATGGAGATCTACCGTAGGGACTACGGGAAGTTACGCCTTTGGAGAGGGTGTAAGACGGCCAGTCAATCAATATGAAACTGTAGCGCAGTCCTCGATGAATTAGGAAACCGCAACTTCTATAAGTGGCAGTAGTTCACATTTGTAAGTTACAGGCCGATGGAGTTTTTAAGTTCTGTCGGTTTTATTTTACCCGTTTTTACACGCCTATAAATCAATATTCATGCGATAATTAATATAATATTTCAGATTTAAGAATGGAGAATAAATTAATGCCGGAAAATTTTATTATTTCGCCTGAGACTCCTAAAGGACAACGAGACGCAATTATCACGGACGAAAAAATTATAACAGTCGGAGCAGGTGCAGGAACGGGCAAAACATGGGTACTTTCTGGGCGTTATGCTAGATTGATAGTGAATGATGATATACTTTTGCCGCGTGATATTTTGACTCTGACTTACACGGAGGCCGCAGCAGATGAGATGAAATTACGCATTGAAGATAAATTAAAGGATTCCGCAAAGTCAATCGCAAATTTAGAGAGAAAACGCGAAATTATTGACGGGCTTGCTGAGTCATGGATTTCTACAATACATTCATTTGCGGCGAGATTAATACGTGAGTCGGGGCTTTCACTTGATATTGACCCGGGGGCTTCTGTTATAACGCCTCAACAAGAACAAGATTTCTGGGACAATATTAGGAACGCTTTAGAATTTGCGAATTTAAGGCAGCTTTCACGAGCTTACGGGGATAAATCACTGCAAAAAATTTGTGATTCACTTGATCATGATAATTTATTGAGTTCAGCAGTTAATAAATGGAAGTCTGACTCGTTGAGCATTCTCGCACAAAACACAGCAGAGTTACAGGCCTCGCTCGGTAATTCATGGGAAGACATGCTAAACTGGGCCGATAATGACGAGTTACAGGACAAGGCAAAATCACTCGTTAAAAATTTAATGCTCAATGAGTGGCGCGAAATATGGAATCTTTTCGCAGATATGAATCTTCCTAAGGCAAAGAGTACTAATCAATCAGGCCAGTTATTAAATAATTTGCTTGAATGGCAGCGCGTAAATAATCCCGATGATATAAATCTGCAAAATTTTTACAGGGCAATATTTAATATTAAAGCTAACACGGGCGAACCGTTTAAGACTCTGAAAACTTACACTGATAATTTGAGTCTCGGCGAATGGAAGAAAACAAGACCGGCAATAATTGTAAATTTGACTGATAACTTCAGCGAAAATTTTTCAGACTATGAGAAAGCATTACGGAAAAGTTTATTATTATTCTGTGCAGTATCATGGGCAATGTGGGACAGAATGAAGAAGCAAAGAGGCTTATTATCATTCTCGGATATGATTCTACACGCGAAAAGGGCAATAACTGAAGGCGGAGTGAGTCGCAAATTTTCTCATGTCCTAGTTGACGAGTTTCAAGACACTGACCCCCTTCAATTCCAAATGATAGAATCTCTTGCGCGTGATTATTCGAGTTTATTTGCAGTGGGAGATCCTAAGCAGTCAATCTATAAATTTCGTCATGCTGAACCGGCTTTATTTGCTGATACAATTCAGAGGGCAGACGCAAAAATTAATCTTGATGTAAATTTCCGGACTCGTTCGTCATTGATTAACCGCATTAATAATTTATTCGCTGAAATATGGCAGCACGGGCTCGGAAGTTCTGACTCAATGGCAAAATTGAAATATGAATCTCTGAACCCAGCAAATATTGACGATTTACGAGACTCGGGAACTATGCCGGATTTCAAAATTTTACTTGCGACTCATGGCCGAAGCTCTCAAGACGCAAAAAAAATCTTGGCCGACAATTTAGCGAAAAATATAGCTGAATGGGTCAAAGAAGGCCGCACAATATGGGACAAAGCCGGAAAAATTATCAGGCCGGTTAAATTTTCAGATTTTGCGATTCTATCACGTTCACGGGGGATTTATGACATTTTAGAGGAATCGTTAAATAAATTTAATATTCCATCGATACAGGATAAAAGCTCGGATTTTTTCAGCAGGGGAGAGATTAACGACGTTATTTGCATGTTAAGAGCTGCCGCAGATTTTCATGATGATTTCAGCGTTATGGGCTGGCTTATGTCTCCTTTTTCGCGGTTGAGTCAGAATAAAGCTATAAAAATTTTCTCGCAAATTAATAAAGAATTCAGGCCGATTGACGCAGTCAAGAAAGATTACCCCGAAATTTATTCACGGCTTGAATATCTCGCTATAGTCGGTGAACACGAGGGCCCCGCGGGTTTGCTTGAAATCTATGATATTAATCGGGACTGGCTTTCTTGCTATAACGAGTCTGACAGGTTAAGAATCTTGCGCAACTTCCACCGAGCTGTAAAGATTGCTAGAGATTTTCAGAAATCAGGGACGGCGGGATTAATTGCTTGTGCTGACTGGCTTTTAAAGGCTGTGAGACGAGAGTCGGGCGGCATTGAAGAACCTTCTTGGCATGACAGAGACGAGAACGCAGTGAGACTCTCAACTGTTCACTCTTCAAAGGGTCTCGAATATCCTGTAACAGTAATTTTTGAGGCACGAACCAGCAATAAACACAAGAATGAAGCTATCAGGGCATCTAAGGAACTGGGACTCGTGTTTAGTTCTTATCCTGATGAACTGAACGCGGGCGACTCAAAACCTCAGGGAGCAGAATGGGACTCGCTTTTATCTGAACAGGGCGACTCAGAAGAAGAGACGAGATTATTTTACGTTGCAATGACTCGGGCGCAGGACAGTCTAATTTTTTGCGGACTAGTCAATCAAGAGGGCAAAGCGAATAATAATACATGGACGAAAATTTTATTAGATCATGATAATGCAACGCCCGAATATGTTCAGGAAATCAGCGATTATAAATCACTCAAGATAAATAATGAGGACTCCGGCAAAATTTTAACGCCACTGAAATTGATTCACTCACAGAATTATTTGCGTCAGATCTCGGCGAGTTCGTTTGCTTTATTCGAGTTCTGCCCGTTCGCTTGGCGTAGAAAATATAGACAGGGAATTAATTTAACATGGGAGTCGCCTGATAGAGACTCAATTTTTGACGATGATTTAAATTTTTCAGGCGGAGCAGATTCAGGCAGTCTAGCGCATTGGATATTAGAACGCTGGCCGAGAAGTGAAGATTATAGCGAGAAACTAGAAAATTTATTATCAGACAGGAGCGTTTTATCAAGTTTACCGGGGTATTTACGGGGAGCGTGGAGAAATAAGGAAATCCGGGAGAATCTCAAAAAATGGCTGTCAGATTTTGCTGATTCTCAACTCGGGCAGAAATTAATTAACAATTCCGGAATCAAACGCGAGCAGGATTTTAGAATCAGGCTCAATAATAACACGGCTTTAGCAGGATCTATTGACGCATATTATAAGGACTCGCAAAATTTATATCATGTTATAGACTATAAAATTACTTTGAGCCGTAAAGCACCGCCCGGACTGTATGACTCTCAATTAGATTTTTACGCGCTGGCAGTTAACGAGCTCACACACTGCGGAAAAATTAACGTGATTCTAGCTTTCTTGCGTGAAAATAATTTTGCTGAGAGAATCATTACAGATTTTGACTCGATCCGTGAACGCGTTATAAATGCCTCGAAAAATTGCGCGTCATGTTCATATGAGCCTAATACTAAAAATTGCGCGTCATGTCCATTTAAGAAAGGTTGTATTTATCATGAATGAATCAGCAAAGAATTTACACAATGAATTACACAAAGAATTTTATTTGACATGCGAGAAATATTTTATATTTGAATTTCTCACTATAGCGGCGGGAATGATGGGACTTTACACTTATAACATGCGCGGGGGAGTCTTCTCAAATGCTCAGACGGGCAATATTGTAATAATGGCTCTTGAGTTCGGGCGCGGTAATTTCTCGGAAGTATTATATTATTTCATTCCATTATTTGCTTATATACTCGGAACTGTAATATCTGAAATTTTGCCGGAAAAAGTAAGACACTCTCATTTTATCAGGTGGGATACTTTATTAGTGGGCATTGAAATAATTGTATTGTTTATAATCGGCTTTATTCCCTTAACTTGGCCGAATCAGATCGTGCAGATTCTAATCAGCTTTCTATGTGCTATGCAGTTTAACACTTTCAGGCAGGCAGAAGGAGTCCCAATGGCAACAACTTTTTTAACTAATCATGTGCGTCAAATCGGTGTGAGTATCGCTCGTGTAATCAGACATCATGAAGAAGAAGAGAAACAGGCAAAGAAGGCAATCAAGCACGCAAGATTAATAATAGCGTTTTTTGTCGGAGGAGTAATAATAACTTTCATGAGCAAATTTCTACACGAGAAAACTATTTGGCTTGCGATTATTCCGTTAAGTGTGTGCTTTTGTGTAATGTTAAGGGCTGATTTAATTTACGAACGGGCTATGTTGGATTTAAAGCCTCATGGACATTGATTTTGCTTTTCTCCTATTCTACTCGGCTGCGAATGCAGTCGGGTGGGCGGGTGGGAGTAGAATAATGCGTAAAATTTTTTGCTGGTATATATTTTTGTTA